>WQVS01000045.1 GCA_009785705.1 Coriobacteriia bacterium | reverse complement strand
GCCGATAATTTCTGCACTGCGAAAGGCTGCATCTGCAACAAGCAATGCTTGAGGGTCGGCATTTCCAATATCTTCTGAAGCAAAGATGAGAATGCGGCGCGCGATAAACTTTGGGTCTTCTCCTCCATGTAGCATGCGCGCTAGCCAGTATAGAGCTGCATCTGCGTCACTGCCACGCATAGATTTGATAAAAGCGCTGATGACATCATAGTGCATGTCGCCGCCCTTATCATAAGGAAGCATACGTGAAGGCATAACATCTTGCACTAGCTGCAAGGTGATGTGATTAAGTGGCTCAACACCTTTGTCATCGTTGTTTCTAGTTTTTGTCCCCGTCTTCTTTGAACCAGGCTCTAGTGAAGCATGCTTCGCCAATTGGGCTGCCAGCTCCAAGGAAGTAAGTGCTACGCGCGCATCTCCTCCGGCAGTAAGTGCTAGAGCATCTAGGGCATCATCGTCTACGCTGAGCCTACCCGCAAGCCCCCGTTCACTTTCTAGTGCATGCAAAAGCAAGTCCCTAATATCATCATCCTCTAAGGAGTGCAGTTCCAGCACACGGGAGCGACTAACAAGGGGCGAATTCACCTCAAAGTAAGGATTCTCTGTAGTAGCGCCAATCAGCACCACGATACGATCTTCTACGGCATGAAGTAAGGCATCTTGCTGCGACTTTGAAAAACGATGGATTTCATCAATGAAGAGGATTGTGCGCTGCTCTTGCAGAGCCAATCTATCCCCTGCACTTTTTATGGCTACCCTCAGGTCTTTAACACTACCTGTTACTGCTGACACTTCTTCAAAGTATGCGGCTGTGCTGCCTGCAATAATGCGTGCAAGCGTTGTTTTGCCCGTACCGGCCGGACCGAAGAGAATGAGCGAAGAAAGGGCGTCGGCCTCAATCATGCGTCGCAAATAGCTCTCAGGACCAACAATGTGGTTCTGTCCAACAAATTCATCCAGAGTGCGCGGGCGCATACGTACAGCCAAAGGTGCAACTTTTGCCCTTTGTTGAGCTGCTTGATTGTCAAAAAGAGAATTGTGGGTCATATTTCCTGCGATTTCTTATCCAGTATATGTAGAACTAAGATTATCGCACAAATGTACTTGCATTTCCACTAACAATGCCTGGGAGATAGTTCCCAGGCATTACGGTTTAGTCAATATTTCATTTGCTGCCCTACGAAGACATATCCCCATATCTCCTGGATCTGAACAGTCCCATCGCAGCTAATGCTGCAATTAAAGCCGCTAGTGTTGCTATTTGGAAGTACCAATTGTTTGTGTCACCAGTTCGAGGACCAGCTGTTGCATCACTCGATCCGTCTCCTGTACCGCTTTCCGGAGATGCTGTTGGTGTAGTAGTATCGTTGGAAGCATCCTCTTCAGTACCAGCATCCCCATCGTTCTCTGCTGGAGGAGCCTCATCATCACCAGCATCATTAGCTGGAGGTGTATCTCCTGGTCCTGGTGCAGGATGTCCTGGTGGAGACGTTTCTCCATCGTCATCATCCCCTGTTGGAGGAGTCACTTGCGGAGGAATTGGGGTTGGATTTTGACAGGGACAAGGCTGGAAATCACAAAACTTGTCATTTACTGGACAAATACAGACATTTTGAGCTCCGCAGAAAGGACAATCAGAAATAAATGCAGGAGAACAGAAACAGGTAGTACAGGTCGGATCATCACAGCAATTGAATATGCATTCACAGTACACCCAAACACCGTTCAATAGTCGAGCTGTCGGGGTAGTCTCACATGATCCTGACTCGCAACAATATCCTGCTTCGCAAAGTTCTGGGTCGCAAGGATCACAGGAGCTACAAGGGCTCGAATTGCTTGAGTCCAATACTTCTGGGGCTAAATTGCCGCCTGTCACATCTCCTAGGTTAAGCTCTGCTCTTGTCTGTGCTGAAAGTGCATCTACAAAGTCTAAGGCCGATTGTGAAGCCTGAAGCGGTGCAGCTACGCCCGAAATGCCTAGAAGGTCAGCAAGATCGGGATCCACTCTTCGTTGCGTAAAGTGCATTGTCATTTCCAGCGGGTCTGCTCCATCAGGAACAACGTGGCAGGTAGAACAGGTCAGTGTTCCGTTTCCTCGTGCAACCTCAGTATGAGCTGCAATCGGAGCACGCAGGCGATGTTCCTCGCCAGTCTTCGCATGACAAGTACCACAACCAAAGAAGTTGTCTGCATCTTTCATAGGTTCTGAAACCGTAGCTGGTTCCGCTACTCGATCTTCGCTTACAGCAAGCCAGAAATCTGCGTGCGCTGAAGCTAAGTCCATCTCTCCAAAGCCAAAGCCTGTGTCACTGCCAAGAACTATAGTGCCATGACAGCTTGAGCAGCCCGTGTCGCTGGGGTCTTCGGTAATGTGTGCCTGCATCATACCTTCAGCACCGCCGTGAATGGGATTATCTGATGATCCATGGCAGGACAGGCAGCCCATTTCGTCTATATCGCCCATGCGTTTCGCTTCCGCAGTCGGCGATTGGCTGCTCCAATTGATCTTATCTACATCATTAAAATCTTGCCCATGACACTTTTGACAACCATATTTATGATCGTAGCCAGCCCACTGCAGAGCCAGTCCTCTTGAAGCAACAAACTGATGCTCGCGCTTAAGGCTGCTTGAGAAGTGACAGGTAGCACAAGCCCTTTCATCAAGAACAAGGTCATCGCCCTCACGCGGACTCTCGGTAACGAAAATCCAAGTATAAGGATACATTTCATTGTCTATCTTTGAAATGCTTGAGAAAGTATCAACAAAACCACTTATCTCAACAGTATGAGTTGTTTCAGTCGCCACAAGATCCATTGGTGCAGAGAAAGTCATTCCATCAGGAGACCAGCTAGCTGTGCTAGTAGTCACATCTATGCTCGCACCACTATCGATAGTGATACTGCCAAGAAGTTGTGCTTCGGTACGCATTGGACGGTCAAAGTGAACATGGACTCTATCTGTAGTCATATGTACATCTATTTCACCCGCATAAGGAGCAGTAGCATCCCCTGCAACAGCCCAAGTATTAGCATCAACAGACTGTAGTGCTGCAGCAATGCGCCATGGCGCATTCTCAAAAGCACCCGAGACTCCCTTTGCCAGTTGCCCAGAGCCATTGTTACCCCATGACCATAGAGTTCCATCGTTACAGACAGCAACAACATGAGAGGCCTCTGTACCAACAGAAATTGCTATCCACTCATCAATATTCATACCTGCGGTAGGAAGTGCAATAGGAGCAAGTTGTGATGGTTGAGTGCTACTCAATCCCAACTGACCGCTTCCATTAGCACCCCACACATAAATCTGTCCGCTATCACGAAGTGCCATGGTATGAGTATTTCCTGCAGAAACTGCCGTCCATTCACTACCACTAACACCAGCAGTAAGTACCTGAGTAGGCTCAGTTCTTAGGAAAGAATCACCTACACCAAGTCTTCCTGCGTTGTTGTTACCCCAAGCCCACATGCTTCCGTCATCTCTGATTGCTAGGGTATGAGCGTTTCCAGTTGAAACACTAATCCATTCACTCCCGCTTATTCCTGCAGTAGGTAGCTGAACTGGAGTAGTGCGATCACTAACGTCAGCGCCTAGTCCCAGTCTGCTATTAGCGCCATTTCCCCAAACGTAGAGTTCTCCATTGTCTCTGATTGCTAGAGTATGAGAGTGTCCAGCTGAAACGTTAATCCATTCACTCCCGCTTATTCCTGCAGTAGGTAGCTGAACTGGAGTAGTGCGCTGATTTGTGTCGCTGCCTAGTCCCAGTCTACCGTTGGCGCCACTTCCCCAAACGTAGAGTTCTCCATTATCACGAAGTCCTAAGCTGTGAGCATTGCCTGCAGACACTGCCACCCACTCATCACCACTTATTCCTGCAGTGGGCACTTCAGTAGGTACTAAGCGCTGATTGGTATCTCCTAGCCCTAGCCTACCGTTTGCATTGCCACCAAAGGCCCAAAGTGTGCCATCTGCGCGAATCGCTAGAGAGTGGTTAGCTCCCGCTGAAACTTCAATCCATTCATCATTTGAAACTAGGATAGGAATATTTCTTGAAGCTGTGTCACCAAGGCCAAGTTGCCCATTTGCATTACTTCCCCATGCCCACAGCGTTCCGTCTGCTTGGATAGCTAGAGTATGTCCTAGGCCTGCTGCTATTTTAATGGCATCTTCTGGCAGTATTCTCTCACCTGTAGTGAAGCTCCATCCGAATTCACTAACTTCTTGACCTAAGAAGTCATCAGCGAAGCCTCTCACGGTAACTTCATGAAGGGTTTGTGTCGCCACAAGGGTAAGTGGTGCTGTAAAGACCATATTATCAGCAGACCAGTGCCCTGCTGACATGTTTACTAATGCACCATTATCAACAATGATTACGCCAGGCACATCGCTACGCATAGGGCGATCAAAGCGAAGGCTGATGTGGTTTCTTCCTACAAGTACGTCTACATCAACTGCAGCGTTGTGAGGAACGGTGGCGTTATCGGTTGCCGCCCAGTCATTTCCTTCTGACTGCAGTGACGCTACAACGCGCCAAGGCAACCAGTTATCAGAGCCACCATCAACAACGCCATTAGCTAGTTGTCCGCTGCTGTTATCGCCCCAGGCCCAAAGGGTTCCATCGTCAAGGGCTACAACAGTAAAGAAGTTACGTCCGCCATCAGGAAGTACGATTTCGTCACTCACATCCAGATCAACAGCTGTTGGCTCTAGACGCTGTGTATCGTCACCTAGACCTAGCTGTCCGTCAGCATTGACTCCCCAAGTCCAAAGGGTTCCGTCATCTCTAACAGCCAGACTATGAGCCTGTCCAGCAGACACTGCAGTCCATCCACCACTCGCACCATCCAGAAGAACTTCTGTAGGTGTTAGCACAGGAGGACTCGTAACTCCTAGTCCCAATCTTCCTTGAGCATTTGAGCCCCAGGCCCAAAGGGTTCCGTCATCTTTTAACGCAAGGTTGTGAACGTTCCCAGCTGATAGTGCAGCCCAGTCAGTATCTCCACCTATTTGTACAGGCTCAGATTGAGGTGCAGTGATGCTGCCAGTACCAAGCTGACCTTGGTTATTATTTCCCCAAGCCCATAGTGTTCCGTCAACTCTCAAGGCTGTAGTGTGGTTAGTGGCAGCAGATACTGCCTTCCATCCGCCGCTTGCGCCCAGTGCTGTAACCTCAACAGGGTTTGGATACGCTGCAGCGCTAATGGTTCCTACACCTAGGCGTCCATGGTCGTTATTTCCCCAAGCCCACAGTGTTCCATCGCTTCTGATTGCATGAGTATGGGCATCTCCTGCCGAAGCTGCTGTCCAGTAATAAGCGCTTCCGCCTGGCACAGGCACTTCAGTAGGCACAAGTCTTTGCAAGGTATCCCCAAGGCCCAGTCTTCCGCGACCATTGAAGCCCCAGGCCCAAAGAGTTCCGTCATCTTTTAATGCCACTGTATGAGCAGTTCCAGCAGAAGCGGCTATCCAACCATAGCTCTCATAGCCTGGCACAGGCACTTCAGTCGGAATAAGTCTCTGAGCTGTATCACCTAGACCTAGCTGACCAAAACCATTGGCCCCCCAAATCCACAAACTTCCATCATTGCGGACAGCAACAGTGTGCGAGTCCGATACCGCGATTTGAGTAACATACGACAGAGCATCCGCTGCTGCAGTCGTAAACATATGCGTATGATTTGCTAGCGAAGGAATGCCCAAATCTGAAGATAGCCCTCCCACATTTACCGTATAGGCAGTCGCAGGCTCAAGGTTTCCAAAGAGAGGCACAGTCAAAGCCATTCCGTCAGCGCTCCAGTTTGCCGCTGACAGGTTCAAGCTCACACCTGTTGATCCACTAATCGTTAGATCTGTCGCAGAAAGCGCCTGTGCAGTATCCATGGCTTGAGCAAAGTTAACAGTAATCGCACTTGCTCTAGCGGGCACCTCTACACCACTTGGGTGAACGTCATTTATTGCTGCGGCATAAGCACTGCCAGGTACCAGCGATAAGGACTGAGGAAGCACTGCCCCAAAGGCAAACTGCGCTGCAAAGAAAACAAATAGGCTCAAGGCAACAGCAAGTACACCACGTCTCGAAAAAAGTCCTCCCGAACGGAGATTGGACTTTCCTGGCGCAGATTTTGTAGTCTGCCAAATCAAGGTATTAACACTCATCGGTATCGTTCCTTCATATCATACTGCACAAATAAGGACAGAGCCCATCTGGTGGACGAACAGATTTAGGGCACTATAAATGAAGTCTATTATGGCAGGTTTTCAATTAATTTTCCACTTTGAGCGTCTAAGGTTACGGCTTAGCAACCTCAAATTTTATCTAGAATATGAGCTGCCTGGCGGAGGATTCCCTCCATACAATCCAAAGAATCCGCTCCGTAAAAACGCAATCTGTACCCACGATTTTCCACAAGGGAGCTCTCTGAACTTTTCGGAATCCCTGTCTCACCCCTTGCTACACTTCGCGCTACACCAGAGAGCACTAGAAGCTCAACGGCAAGATGTTCCAACAGGTGCGCTGTCTCTGTCTGGCGCGCCTCATCGTAGAAAGATCTATGCTTTCCGCAGAGGCAGCGATGGCGATGCAGCCCTGGATAGTGCTTAAAAAGCAGATCTACATTCAAATTGTGACTTGTTTTTGGGATATCTGGAGGTAAATGCACATCAAAACTAGCACACTTAAGCTGCTCGTCGTAAGTCAGAGGAACAACACTAATCGCCGTCTGATTCATGAGATGCCAGTCCCTCTGAGCGCTGAACGCGAATACGCGCTATACGACGCCTGCGCATAGTAATCACGGTAAATGAGTATCCTTTGTACTCGAACTTCTCACCCACATGGGGAATATGCCCCAGCTGTTCTAGTACCCAGCCAGCTATGGTTTCATACTCATCTGAAAGCACTATGGGAAGACCAATCTCCATGGCATCTTCAATGTCACAGGTTCCATTTATCAGCCACTTGCCTTCTTCGACCTCAAGAATTGAATCTAGTTCCTGGTCGGTCTCGTCAATGATTTCACCTGTGATTTCTTCCAAAATGTCTTCCATGCTGACAAGCCCAGAAGTCCCCCCGTATTCATCAACGACCACCATGACCTGGACGCGCGTTTCCTGCATCTCTGTCAAGGTCGACATAAGGTCTTTGGTTTCAGGAACAAAGACGGGTTCACGCAAATAGTCAGTGATGGGCTGGTCATACTCCCCTTCTGCAAGGGGCATGACTAAGTCTTTCAGTATCAAGATGCCAATAATGCGATCGTAATCTTCGTGGTAGACAGGTACGCGAGAAAAGCCTCTGGCATAAAGACGCTTAGCCGCTTCTCCCACTGTTTCGGTGTCTTGGGCAAAAACGATGTCGACACGTGGCACCATAACTTCACGAACAACCGTGACACCCAAGTCGAAGATTTCGTTAATCATGCGCTTTTCTTCACCACTAAGATGCTGTTGTTCGTCAACCATCAGCTTAATCTCTTCTTCGCTGACCTGGGCTGATGTAACATCTTTGCTGACTCCGATTAGCTTGCCCAGCAGACCAGTTGATGCAGAAAGTACACTTATGACAGGGCGCACTAGGATAGACACAAAGTTAACGGGCAATGCCGTAATGCTTGCAATGCTATCTGCGCGCTGCAGACCTATCTGTTTTGGAAGAAGCTCACCTATGACCAAGGTGACATAAGACATCAGTATCGTCACCGCTGCAAGTGAAATCACAGATGCCCCAGAGGACAAGGGGCCGATATTCAGTGACTGCACCCAAGCAGTGAGTGGCGCTTCAAAGGTAATGGCCGTAAGTGCTGCGGCCAACACGCCCACCAAAGTTATAACGGTCTGTATCGTTGCCAACAAACGCGGAGCATCATCTTTTAACTTTAAGGCTGCTACTGCACCCTTTGACCCTTTTTCTGCGCGCTGTTGCAGGGCAGTCTTACGTGCCGATATCGTAGCGATTTCTGCCATGGAGAAAAAGCCATTTATTAAAATCAATACGAATATGAAAAAAACGTACCACAACATGATTAAATCTCTTCAGGTTCCTGTTCTAGGCGAAAGCCAAACTTTTCTTCCACTGCCGCAATGATTTCTGCTCGTGCACGGCAAAGGTCCTCATAGCTGTCAGCAGACTCATTAATCAGAATAAGTGCTGCCTTATCACTAACGCGCATGCCATGTAGTAACTTTCCCTTGAGGCCAGCTTGCTCAATCAGCCATCCGCTAGCGACCTCCCAGCAATTCCCAATCAGGAAAATCGGAATGCCTGGGTACTGTGCGCGTAGAGGTTCTATATCAGCCTCATCAATTGTGATGTTCTTGAAAAATGAACCACTGCTTGCCATTACAGTAGAATCTGGTAGCTTCTGAGTGCGAATGTTAGTAACTGCATCACGGATGGTCTTTGCACGACGGTCGGTGATGTCATTTTCTAGCAAATAAGCCTGCAACGAACCATAGAGTTCACCCTGAATCTCTGTACGGTGCAAGCGAACCCTGGCTGCAACGATAAAGTAGCGCCCCTTGACTGAGTCTGGCCCATCACTATTAAAGATGCTGTGACGATAGCACAGCGCAAGTTCATCTACGGGAATGTGGATAAGCTCCCCCGTTTGTGTATCGTAAGCATCCACACCTACAAGTATCTGCGACATTTCCTGTCCGTAGGCACCCGCATTCTGCATGACGGCACCGCCCACTGTCCCGGGAATGGCAGCCAAAGCCTCTGCCCCATACCAGTCACCAGCAACGGCATAGTCAACCAGAGCGTCGAGCTCTTCACCTGTGGCGACGCGAACAATGAGCTTGTCAGAATCTTCGCTGATGGGCTCAATCCCCTTAAGGCGGTTGAGCATGACCACACCCGCAAAGCCTTCGTCACGACCTATTACGTTGCTTCCATCACCTAAGATGTAAGTCGGAAGCTGATGGTTACCTGCAAATTCATAGGCAGGACCTAGGTCAGCCTCTTTTTCGATTTCTATGAGATAGCGCGCAGCACCACCCAAGCGCATGGTAGTCAGCTGCGAAATGGAGAAATTCTCTTGAATATTCATGCTTGATATTTTAGCAGTAAGTCGTACTGGCAAAATGAAAAGCAGCTAAGCGTTAGAGATGTGGCACAAAGCACTCATAAAGCGCTATTTATGCCCCTTCGACACGCACAGATACTTTTGCCAAATAGTCAATGGGATCGCGCAAGCAGATTTCATCGTGCAAATATTCTGTATACACAGGCCCGACAGGCTTTAGCTCGTGCTCCTTAGTGTAGGCAAGCATTTCTTCGTGGATATTTGCCAGCTGACCATAGAAACCTCTTACGTATCCAGCAAGATAGTTGCCTGCAGGGCTAATACGATTTCCTCTGGGGTCAATCGAAATGAAGTTGTCAGGACCACCAGGCAGCTTCAAAAAATTTTCAAAGCGATCATGGCGTCCTGCTATAGGAAGGCTTAGCTTGATACGCTGCTCTTCAGCACTTGTACAGAACTTCACAAAAGATTCGTAGAATTCACCATTGTTGGCAAATTTGTTTCGAGGACCAACAATATAGGCCATCTCTTCTTCTGCGATAACCTGTAGGGCAGTCTTGCTTATCTCTCCAGACTTCTTCTCTTCTTCTGTAAATTCTAGGTCGTGCTCCTTGATTGCACGATTTCCTTCTTCAATAAGTCTGCGCCGTGTATGCAAAATAGTGAACTGCTGCTGAATCCTTAAGAGCTCTAGACCCAATAGCCTTTCTCTTTCACTAATAAGTCTAATAATCTTCTCAGGATCACGATCCTGCTCGATATTTGCGATTGCTTTCAGGGGAATGTTCAAATCGCTCAGAACTGCGATAAATTTCACAGCAATAATCTGCTCGGGGGAATAGTAGCGATAATTGTTATCTGGATCGCGCTTGCTAGGAGAGAACAGTCCGATATCATCCCAATAGCGTAAAGTGGTCTGTTCTATACGAGAGAAGCGTGCGAATTCTTTGATGGAAAGATACTCTTTCATTTGCGATATCGCTCCTAACAAGGAATACATGAGAATCTCCTGATAATCTATTTTACATGAAATTGCACCAAGAGTCCGAGAGGGACCGCCAAGTACTCAAGGACTCTTGATGTATACCTACACTGCGTTTCCGCAGATGGTATCAAAGGCATGTCTGGCTATATGTGCGGCAATAGCCAGACATTTTAGTGAGGTGTTCTCAATCTTTACCTGGTAGGCAAAATATTGAGACCAAAACCATGTACATCATTCTGCAGCCTGCAGTAACTAGAGAGTCAACACACTTTTGAAAGTATTTCGATAAAAGGTTTTTATGCGCACATTTTGAGTATATGAGATTAGAATGCGCACCATTTGAAGGCACAAACCTTAGAGTGAGTTTAAGGTTCAATGGGTTTATTTGGGGCTTGCGCGCATTAAGATTGCATCACCTAAAATGCAGGTTAGGCGCTAAAGTTTGTAATCTTGCAACATTCTTATTGGATTCTCATTTGGTACAATTTGTGACAATATCGCCCATTAACGATATGTGGCTTAAATTTGCCTTGCAATATGAAGCGATTTCAGCTAAGGTATTAAGGCTTGACTTATTGGACCCGTAGCTCAGTTGGTTAGAGCGCACGGCTGATAACCGTGAGGTCGGCTGTTCGAATCAGCCCGGGTCCACCACAAAATATGACGCACACAATAAAGGGTACTGTTCAGAGGCTCACGTAATGTAATTTTACGCTTCACTTCTGAACAGTACCCTTTCTCATGTACCTCACACCCTGTGGACCTTTAAGACTTTCTCTGCTTAGATTCTTCCTTGCCCTTGATGATGCCTCGGCTATACCTTTACAAGTCTTTGACTTCGTCTACACTGCGTTTCGTTCGTTGGAGCATTCGCTGCGCGATGCTCACTCACTCCACTTGCGTTGCCACAGGAGCCATATAGCTAGGCTTATGACTGTTATTGCAGCAAATACTGGTGCTGTTGC
>WQVS01000044.1 GCA_009785705.1 Coriobacteriia bacterium | reverse complement strand
TGTTTGGTTGATGCTGCATGACTTCTATTATACTTTTAGCATGAAGACACAAACAAAGACACAAGGCTCTTATTTTTCATTCAGGCTGTACAGAGAAGGTCTATCCCAGCTAGCGATACCAGGCTTCATTACTGGGGGTATGCTTTTGGCAGCTGTGATACTGCAGGGATGGGGAGAAATTTCATGGGCGCTTTCAAGAACCTCAACATCTAGCTGGATAGTACCTGTTTATGAAGCTTGGATACCTACCATAGTGTATATGTGGGTAGCTCCCTTTCTTTTTGCCCTCTTACTCTTTAGTTTTCTTAACAGCCGTAAAAAGTCTGACTACTATCATGCCTTGCCGATAAGGCGCGAAGCGCTCTTTTTTAGCTTTGCTGCAGCAGTATATACTTGGCTTATTGCTACTGCACTCATAGCACTTACCTTAGGGACAACGCTCTTTGCTATTGCGGGAGCAGATCTTGCAGCTGCAAGTTTCACAAGTGCCCTTCTAATCTTCATTCCTTCACTTCTGTATGCCGCTGCTCTGACTATGCTTGCTATGTCACTTAGCGGAACACTTTTTACCAACATTGTTTTAGGTAAGCTGCTCTTGTGGATGCCTCTTTTGGTAAGCGCCCTTTTCCGTGAGGCGATTGTTATTCTTGTGCCAGCATTGCCGCATGGCGAAGAAAGCTTCTTTGGCCTGTCTCTAGGTATTACCTTATTCAATGACGCCCCCTTTGATGTCCTCTTTGGATGGGGGAGCGACTGGACCATTGGCCCCGTTCTTAACGATGCTCTGTGGACTCTCTTTCTTGCCTTAGTGATGCTGATTGCAGCCCTCTTTGTTTTTATGCGTCGCAAAAGCGAAGTAGCAGGAAATAGTGCACCCAGTAATAGAATGCAGGCCGTTTACCGAATAGCGGTAGCTTTGCCTCTTCTTATGGCAGCAGCAGTAATGTCTCCGCTAGATTTTCTTCGTCGCGTTAACTCGTCGGGTTCGTCAGTAACGGGAAATGAGTTAATCTTTGAAATTTTTGCGATAGTCATTGTCGCTCTAATATTGATTTGCACCTTTGAGCTTATTAGCACTAAGACTTGGCGCAATTTGCTTAAAGTTCCCCTATCTTTTGGGATTGCACTTGTTCTTGCTGCAGTCTTTGCGGGTTCGGTGTGGGCTGTTGCTAGCTATGAGGCAAGCTTTGTTCCCCGTCCTGAAAATATTACCTGGATTAGTATTCCTCAGGATGCAGGTAGCAACTCAAGCCATATGAGGCTGGTCGAGTCCCGCGATATAACAAGGTTTAACTCGCAGAATCCGTGGCGTGGTGACGAGGTCTTGGCTGCAATCTATAGCAATGAGATGAGAATCAGTGATGAGGAACTACGCTATGCGATAGCTGAAGTTCTTGCAGAAGTGCGTGATGGAACAGAGTGGATATCTGCAATACAAAGGACAGAAGCGGACCTTGATTTTGCTGAGCCGATTGCTCCTTCTTCCTCTACTGCTGGCAGTTCAGCTATTGTTGGCCGTCCAAGCACTAGTAGTCATTCTCTTACTTTTGAGATTCGAACGAGCAGTGGTATAACAAAAAGACGCACTTTGCCTTACGGCGAAGTAAAGCGAATTAATGAATGGGATCCTATTACTGAAGAGTATCATTTTGACCGTAACGTTATTATTCCAAATCAATTGGGAGAGGCTTTGGAGGCTCTTGAGTTAAGATAAGTCGAGCTGCCAATCAATAGCCATCCGTGCCACAGGCAATCAGAGAAGGGAGCAGCTATGCTGCAAGCGAAGAATCTAAGTAAGAAGTTTGATGGAAGCCTTGCGCTGGATGAGCTCAATTGCACAATTCCTGCAAGGGCTAGCTATGGTGTTGTGGGCAGTAATGGCGCAGGAAAATCTACGCTGCTGCGTCTGCTGGCAGGCATCTATAAGCCTGATGCGGGGGAGGCTGTCCTTGTTGATGAAAGCGGTCCCTTGCAAATCTATGAAAATGTTGCCGCAAAGGGACAAATAATCCTAGTTCCGGATGAGCTGTATTTTTTGTCACAGTCTAGTCTAAAACGCATGGGGAAACTTTATGCACGAGCATTCCCTGATTTTGATGACGCTCATTTCCAGGCATTGGTTAATCTTTTCCGTCTGCCTTACACTAAGGCAATTCGCACCTTTTCAAAGGGCATGAAGCGTCAAGCTGCGATTATTCTTGCTTTGGCGGCGCGTCCTCGCTACTTACTGCTGGATGAGGCTTTTGATGGTCTGGATCCGACCATGCGTGATTTGGTACGCCAGATTCTTGCTCGTGACATAGAGACGCGCGGTACGACTGTGGTTATTTCTTCGCACTCTTTGCGTGAACTTGAAGATACCTGTGAATGGCTGGCCTTGCTGCATGAAGGCAAGCTAATCTTCCAAAGCTCTAAGGCAGAGCTTGTCCAGCAAGCACCACAGGGACTTGAGGCCTTGTTTGTTGAGCGCTTGCGCGAAGCAGGCTATAGCTTTGATAATGCTTTAGCTCAAATCTATGCACGTCCTGGTAGTGGACAGATGCCTGGACCTATTCCGCCACCAGCATATGCGATGCAAGATGCTTATCCTGCAGGCTTTGCTCCCTCTGTGCCGCAGCAGGGACAACAGCAGGGACAACAGCCTATGTATCCCGCTCAGCAGGAGCAAGCGACACCGTCCGTGCAGGCGCAGCAAGTAGTGCAGCAATCTGCTTCAGAGCAGCCAGCTCCTGCTAAGTTCTGTTCGCAGACAGGGCAACCACTGCAGCCCGCACAGGGACAGCAAGCAGTGCAGCAAGCGGTGCAGCAACCCGCCGCTCCATCCCCGCAGCAAGCTGTTGTGCCCATGCAGACAGCACAGCCTGATGCACAGGCATATTCTGCACAGGTGGCAACTCCAGCTCCGGCTTCTCCAGCGATGCCGCAAGAGCAGCCAGTACCACTTGCTCCTGCAGCCCAGGTAGCACAGCAGCCCATGCCGCAAGAACAGATGATGCAGGTTCCACAGCAGGCCCAAGCTGTTCCGCCTGTACAGCCCACTGTTCCACAGCATCCTTACCAGGTGGATGGGATGACTCCGCCGCCTGCACCACCGATAGCCTTTTCTTTGCCTGAACAGGAGGGTGTGTCTGCGCCAGCATCTTCAGGGGAGGTGTCCCAGTCATGAGTGAATATAATGCAAACACTTCTCCTGTGAAAAAGCATCCCTCTGCCTTTTCGGGACGCATGTATAGGGAGGCTCTTGCTCAATTAGTGTTGCCCGGATCAATACTGGCAGGCATCCTTTTTCTTGTAACCTTGCTCCTTACTCTTTCCGCAATAACTTTTGGAGACATCGCTACGCCATGGTTCCAT
The DNA here is from genome assembly GCA_009785705.1 of Coriobacteriia bacterium. Classification (GTDB taxonomy): domain Bacteria; phylum Actinomycetota; class Coriobacteriia; order WRKU01; family WQUG01; genus WRBW01. Next base: position 7,800 of record WQVS01000044.1, on the reverse strand, counting down.
GTTTCGAATACTTGGGCATTCACTGTTGTTTTTATATGGACAGCTCCCTTCTTGCTTACCCTGCTTGGATTTAGCTTTTTGAGAAAGCGCACGAAGTCTGACTTCTATCATGCCTTACCTATAAAACGAGGAGCACTCTTCACAAGCTATGCAGCAGCAATTTTTACTTGGATTATTGCTCCGATTCTTGTGAGCCTGGGACTTAATTCTTTGATACTTCTTGCAGCTGGGGCATCCTTTGATGTGACACTTCTTGTTATCTTGGCTGAATTTCTCACTGCAGGTCTCTTCGCAGCAGCACTATCTATGTTGGCAGTAAGCTTGAGCGGTACGGTCTTTTCCAATATTGTTTTAATGAGCCTGTTCTTGCTCTTGCCTTCCCTGATTGCAAGCACTTTCCGTTCAGGAGTTATAGCAGCAGTTCCTACTGTCCCTGCTACTGCGGTTAGCTTCTTTGGGTTCAATCTAAGCATCACTCTTTTTGGTGACTTTGGACTGGGAGGAATGCTTGGTCTAGAGGGGCATCTTGGTATTGCCAATGCACTTTGGACTCTAGTTATCACTCTTGTCTTGATGGTAGTTGCAGCATTTTTCTTTATTCGCCGTAAAAGCGAGATGGCTGGCAGTAGTGCCTCAAGTCCCAAGATGCAGGCACTGTATCGTATTGCTATTGCCCTGCCTCCGCTCATTATTGTCTTTGGTGCTGAAGGGTTAGCTGCATTTACTACACTATCAGGGCAATTTAGCTTATTCGTGGCCTTACTTATCTCTTTGATATTGATGGTGGCCTTTGAGCTCATCACTACAAAGAGATGGCAGAACCTTCTAAAGATTCCTCTGTCCTTCGGTTTAACCTTGCTTGTGACAGCAGTTTTTGTTCTATCGATTTGGGGAGCGTCGCTCTATGAGGCCAGCTTTGCTCCAGAGGCTCACGAGGTTGAGCGCGTGCGTATTGTGGGGGACTCTGAAAGATGGGGCTCTTTTTCTCGCCATGATAATGTTGCGATCTATACCCTAATGGACAATCGTACTGCTATTAATGACAGTGACGTAAATGATGCTGTGGCAGAACAGATACGCAGGGCCATTGAGGAAGGGGTAACGACTCCTTTAGGTGCCCCATCCCCAGGAGTCTTTGATGTTTTGTGGGGTTCCTCTATGTGGGATGATGAGGTCCGACTTATCTTTGAGGTTCGCACAACATCTGGTGCAACAAGACAGCGCTCCTTAAGTGTTGGGCGTTGGGACTGGAGCTCTACGCATACCCAGATTAGGCTCAATGATTTAGGTGAAGCTTTAGAGCAAGTTCCTGCTGAATAGTGCTGATTTCGCTATTGTAGTTCGCAGGCAATACGTTTTGCTGTAGGAGTTATAGCTAGGCCTCCTTTTGCGGTTTCGCGCAAAGAGGGAGGGATGGCTGCTCCTACGCGAGACGCGGCGTCTACTACTTCATCTAGGGGGATGGGAAAGCTTAGTCCTGCTAGTGCCATCTGCGCGCCTGCTAGTGCTACTGCTGCCCCTGTGGCGTTGCGAGCGATGCAGGGCACTTCGACTAGCCCAGCTACGGGATCGCAGACAAGGCCGAGCTGTCCCTGCATGGCGAAGGATGCGGCATGGCCAACGGCTTCGTTTAGCTGCTGACAGCAAGATTCATACTTCCCACTGCTGATGCCTAGGATATAAGTGGCTGCTGCAGCTGTCATTGCTGCTGCAGTTCCGATTTCTGCCTGGCAGCCCCCGGCAGCTCCTGATAGGGTGGCTTGTGCGGCGAAGCAGGCTCCGATAGCCCCAGCAACGAGCAGTCCATCGATAAGGACTTCATCGCCCAAATCGTGGTCGCGGTCTAAGGTAAGGAAGACACCGGGCAATACACCTGAGGCCCCCGCTGTAGGGGCTGCTACTATGCGCCCCATGGCGGCGTTTAGCTCCACTGTTGCCATTGAGGCGGCCAGAATATGGGTGAAGCGTGAGCCTAGTACATTGATGGCATCAGGGGAGTTCACCGCTTCGAAGAGCTTTGCCGCGTCGCCTCCTGTTAGGCCGGTGCGTGACTTGATGTCGACCTCTGAGCCCTGACGAACAGCTTCACGCATGACCTGTAGTGCCTCTGATAGTTGAGCCCGCACCTGGACAACACTTTTGTCGTTGTCTAGAGCCTCGCGCATTTGGATACACTCCGCCAGGCTTATGTTTTCTTGTTGGGCATCTTCGAGTAGGCTTGAAAAGGAAGAGTAGGGCACGGTGGAGGTCTCCTTATCTGCGGGTTGATGTTGGGCTGGTTTGTTTGCGCATGCGTGATGCTTACCTGTGACTTACACGGCGGGAACGACGCGAACCTTGTGGACTTGCGGAATAGTTTTTAGTTCATTGATGATGCTTTTGTCGGGCTGTGTATCACATTCCAGAAACATGAGAGCATCGGCGCCACGGCGCTTGCGCGATAGTTTCATACTAGCGACATTGATGCCAGCTGCGGCGATGAGCCCCGTGACAGCGCTGATGATTCCGGGTTCGTCTGACTGCGACACTACGATTACGGGCAGGTCGCCTGTGGCCTCTACTTCGTAGTCTCCGATTTGAGTGATAAGGACGTTTCCGCCGCCTATGGAAGAACCCACTATGTAGAACTGCTTATCGCGTTCGGGATATTCTAGGTCAAAAACTGCTGTATTAGGGTGAGCTTCATCAAAGTGGATTTCCTCGAAGCTGAAGTCAAGACCCATGTTTTTGGCCAACTCGAAAGAGTCTGGGATGCGCGGGTCGTCAACTTTAAGCCCTAGCAGTCCAGCAATGAGGGCGACCATGGTTCCGTGACCTTCTCCCGTGTCGGCAAATGACCCGTAAAGGCCAATACGGGCGATGGTGGGTTGCTCCCCAAAAATCGCACGGGCAAGAGCACCTAGCCTGACTGCCCCAGCAGTATGACTGCTAGAGGGGCCCACCATAACAGGGCCGATAATGTCGAATATGCTTCGTGTGCTTGCCATGAGAAACATCATAGCATTTACTTGACAGGGCATTGTATTAAGCAGATAATACAGTTATCGTTAGACGGCTGCGCAAGCCTGCAGGCTTGATGCAGGAGGAATGTTGCGCTTGAACATTGCGTTTGTAATAAAACAATGTTACATTAGTTAAAGAAAGCACGAACAAAAGCTATTGGGGCGTGACCAGTTGACTTATCTTAGATTATGTTTTGGATAAGATGGCTTTTTGCGGCTTCAGGAGAAGTATAAGAACAACAGATAGGGATGTAGCGGTGAAAAAAGATAGCTTGGCGAAGAACAATTCACTTAAACCAAAATCAAGCAAGAACGGCAAGGATAAGAAAAAGCGCAGTAATAAGAAGCGCATTATATGGGCAGTGATTGCTGTTGTGGTGATACTGAGTGTAGTGGGAGGCTTTTTCGCACTACAGGGCTTAGGTATACCCGTTGAAACGGCAGAGGCAGAGACCAATGATGTGGCCATTACCGTATTTGCAACGGGCGCTGTTACCCCTGGAAGTAGCCGTGATGTCTATCCAGAAACACAGGGACTTATTGAGTCTGTCCGCGTGCAAGAGGGCGATATGGTTGAAGAGGGCGATATTCTAGCGACCCTTGACGGTGCCGTGAATCAGGCACAACTCAGCCAGGCTCAGGCAGGACTTGCTCAGGCAAGAAGTGGTCTTTCTCAGGCAGAGTCTGCCCAGCAGCAGGCGGATGCAGGAGGCTCTGCTGCTGCTGCCGGAGTTACTGCTGCGCAAGCCGGAGTAGATGCAGCCACAGCTGCACGTGACGCAGCACGGATTGGGCTGGATAGCGCATTGGGCTTCGAAAGATTCGCCGAGCGTGAACTTGCTGAGTTCAGGCAAGAGGTGGACGAACTAATCAAGCTGGGCATCTTTGATCCTGAAGAGGCAGAGATGATGATTGCAGATATGGAGATGCATATTGAAGAGGCTCGTCTTGGCGTAGCACAGGCTCGCGCTGGCGTGGCTCAAGCAGACGCAGGTGTAGCACAGGCTCGCGCTGGTGTAGAACAAGCTCGTGCAGGTGTTACTCAGGCAGGTGCAACCGAAACAGGGTCTGCGATTTCTGCAGCACGCGCTGGTGTTACAGCAGCTGAAGATGCAGTTGCTCTGGCTGAAGATGCTGTAGAAGCTACCATTATTCGTGCACCGAAGGACGGAATGGTGCTGTTTGCTCCCACTGCTGCAAGTGCTGCAGCTCTGGGCACAGGGATTACTCCTACCAGTGGAACAGAGATTATGCGTGGTTCTGCAGTAGCACCAGGGTCACCGATTTTTACGGTTGTTGATGAGGCTTTGTTTAGCTTTACAGCAGAGATTGATGAAGTTGATGTTCGCAGAATCGCTGAAGGCCAGGCTGCAGAGGTGACCCTGTCATCTTATAGCGGGCGCACCTTTGAAGCAGAGGTTAGTAACATCAGTAAGCTTGCCATGCCAACGATGACAGGTGGTACAGTCTTCGAGGTAGAGCTTTCCTTTACTGAGGATGTGCCTGATGCGCGCATCGGCATGAGGGGCGACACAACTATCGAGATTGAAACGAAAACTGATGTGTTGACTATCCCGATTGATGCTTGGTTTAGTGAGGCTGGCGAGAACTTCGTCTATTTGATTGATGGCGAAAATCAGCTGGTAAGAACTCCGATTACAGTTGGTGCTAGTACAGAGTTTGTTGTTGAGATTGTTGATGGTATCGAAGCTGGAGATGTTGTCGCCATGGCAAGTGGGGCGCCTGTTCCGCTTGAAGATGGTATGCAGATTATGATTGCTCCGTAACTTCAATCTGTAGTTTCTTGATAGGTAAATAGTGTATTTAGGGATGACATTCTGCCTGCTTAGGCGGGGTGGTGTCCCTGAGATGCTAAATCCGTAGACAGCATGACCAAATCCTAATAGTTAGTAGAGAATATGGACTTACTCCAAAAACATAATCACGCGATAAGCGATGACCACTTCCGACAGGTTGACGAGAGCCTGCGCCATGCTGGGGGCGACGGTGAGGTTGTCCTAGAGGTTCGTGACGTTGAAAAGGTATATGAAATCAGCGATGATGTTGAGGTTCATGCGCTGCGTGGCGTGTCACTGCAGATTAGGCGTGGCGAGATGATGGCCATTATCGGGCAGTCGGGTAGTGGCAAGTCTACCCTGATGCACACCATTGGTCTGCTGGACAATCCTACCAGTGGCGAAGTATATGTTGGTGATATTGATGTGACCGACATGACGCAAAATGAGCTTGCACGCATTCGCAACCGCGAGATTGGCTTTGTGTTCCAATCCTTTAACTTGTTAGCACGCACAACGGCATTGGACAATGTGGCGCTGCCGCTGGTCTATGCAGGTGTTAGTGGGGGAGAGCGTGCAGAGCGCTCACAGATTGCCCTGGAGCGTGTGGGTCTGGGTGAGCGCTTAGACCATGCCCCTAATCAGTTGTCGGGTGGGCAGCAACAGCGTGTTGCCATTGCTCGTGCCTTGGTGACAGAGCCCGCGATTGTTTTGGGCGATGAGCCGACGGGGAACCTGGACAAACGCAGTGGTTATGAGATTATGACCTTCTTCCAAGAGTTAAATGAGCAGGGCATTACTGTTGTGCTGGTTACACACGACCTGAGAGTTGCCCAACATGCTCAACGTATTGTAGAAATTTCTGATGGCTTGATTGTTGACGACCGCATTGTTCCTGAGGCTGAACGCATCGATGCACATGCTGAACTGGCAGCCTATTTAGAGAGCATCGGTGAGGCGCCAGAACAGCAGGCAGATCACACAGAGGGGAGTGATGCATAATGAACTTTGCAGAATCTTTCCGTATATCTTTGAAGGCCCTGTCAGCAAACAAGGGCCGCGCTATTTTGACTATGCTGGGTGTCATCATCGGGGTAATGAGCGTTATCTTGCTGGTATCTATTGGTACTGGTGTTAGTGATGACATTACTGGTCAGCTTGAGGGATTGGGCACCAACGTTATCTACGTTATGCCTGGTGCTGAAGAAGACATTATGTCAGGTATGTTTTTGCCTGCGCGCCAGTTCACCGCTGACGATGTTGATGCGGTGGCAGACAGGGTAAGTAGACTGGCCTCTGTAACGCCTATGGTAGAGACCATGATGCGTTTTTCTGTGGGCAACAATGAAATGATGGGCGGCGTGTCTGGCATGTCAGCGGCAGCGATTGATGTCTTTGATGTGAATCTTGACCGCGGCCGCATGTACAGTGCTTCTGAAGTAAATGCTGGCGCACGTGTTGCCATCATTGGTACAGAAGTTGACCGTCAGCTTTTTGCCAACCATGATTCTATTGGGCAAGAAATACTGGTAGATGGTCAGCGCTTCACTGTGATTGGTGTTACAGAAGAACAGGGCGGCGGTGCCATGGGTGGTGGCTTAGATACTTCTGTCATGATGCCTTTTACTTCGGCACAGCGCCTAACAGGATCACAAGACATTGGCATGATTGCCGTTAAGACCCATGATGTTGAAGATATAGATCAAGTTCAGGCACTGATTCGCCAAGCCTTGTTGCCCCGTATGGGCAATGACTTTGCTGCCTTTACACAAGATGAAGTAATGGACATGATGGGTGCCATGATTGCTGTCCTGACCTTTATGTTGGGCGGCATTGCCAGCATTTCACTGTTGGTTGGTGGTATTGGAATTATGAATATCATGCTCGTAAGTGTTAGTGAGCGGACACGCGAAATTGGTATCCGCAAAGCCATTGGGGCAAAAACCTACGACATCATGTCGCAGTTCGTTATTGAATCAGTGCTCTTGTCGGTATTGGGTGGTCTGATAGGTATCGCATTGGGTGCTTTGGGCTCATGGGGCATTGCAGCAACAGGCGCACTGCCTAGTGTTGTGTCTATCTGGTCAGTAGCTCTAGCTTTCTTCTTCAGTATCAGCGTAGGGGTATTCTTTGGAGTGTATCCAGCGTGGAGAGCTTCTAAGCTAGATCCTATTGATGCCCTCAGATACGAATAGCTCAGAGCACACCAGATGCACAGACTCTGCGTCGGGTCACATAACCTGAAAAGCCACGTAGTTACTACGCTAGGCTTTTCAGAACATGTATCCCTCCTTGACTCTGAACACCTGGAGTACTCTGAAGCTCTTTAGTTCGCGCGCCGAAACCATTTCCTATGTACGTACCTATTTGCATCTGCCCGATAGGCCTTTAGAAGGGACGTTCTATGAAGTACGAATGGTTTGAAGAATATGCGACCTCTAAGAAGGGTGCCTATAAAGAATATAAGGCAGAATGGGAAGCTGACCGCTATATGATTCGCGACAAGATGTTTATGTATCGTGGCATCAATGATAGCAATGGAAGAGAAATCATTACCCTTAAGCTTGAACCTGAGATGGGGCAAGCTCTCCGTGAGCAGTCTGACGGTGATATCGTTCCTGGGTACTACATGAATAAGATTCACTGGAGCTCTGTCTATATTGAAGGTAATGTCTCTGATGATCTTTTGCGCAGCATGATTGATGAGGCCTATCAGCTCATTCTTGAAAGTTTCAGCAAGAAGGCCCAAAGGGAAATCCTAGAGGGATAATATTTGCTGTTCCTCATCCCTTGTTTAATCGGAATAGAAAAAGGCTCCCAATTTCTGGGAGCCTTTTTTGACGGGCGGACGCAGTGACTATTCCCTGTTGCGTAGTTGTTTGTTGGCGAAGAGGCCTATAGCATCGGATGCGGCCAAGGCTACTAGCGACATTGCTAAGATGGCCACCCACTCCATAATGTTTAGGGGCATTAATCCGAAGACATTGGCTGCTGGTGGTATG
>WQVS01000043.1 GCA_009785705.1 Coriobacteriia bacterium | reverse complement strand
CTGGTGGAGACTTAAATGCTGACCCTAAAGCAGCAAAGCCAGCATTACGTGCCTATATTGAAAGTTTGGAGGAGCTGTACGGACAGCTATAAGAGAGTTGGCTAACTAGTTCTCTTTTGCTCTGAGAAGTACCGTCAGTCCTACGATTAAGATGCGGCGTAGGAGCTTCACGTAACCTAGTAAAATTCGTACTATTGACTGACCTAACATAGCTATTATTGCTTTCTGCGTTGTTGTCGCACCCTTAGACATAGACCCAAATAAATAAAAACCGAAGGCACGAACATCGCAATAAACGCCATAATGGCAAGGTCTTCTCCAAAAAAATCTCTTGGCATAAATGCTGTATTTCCCAGAAGAGTATAATTTACAAAATATTCAACGTATCCGACTGTTACTATAACAAACATAATCGCCTGATGATTAAAGAAAAATACTGAGCTTTCTACTTGCAGAGCAGTATCGCTTCCTAGCACTAGCCCAAGGGTATAGGAAACTCCAAATAGGAGGCATAGAGCTATCACTAATCCTAGCACTAGCAGCCAATTATTTTTCGGCAGAGGTTTAATAAATTTGTAGCCAAAAAATGTATAGGCGATTGGACCAATCAGAGCCACAGGCAACATCCCAATAGCAAGAGAGACTAGAAGGAATGGCAAAGCAATAACGAGAACTGCTCCCTGTATAGCAAAGGTACGCAAAGTGCCCTTAATAATCTCTTTAGATAAAAGCTTATCTTTCACGAACCCTCTTTTTCTATGCATTACTATATTTGGAAGTCGTCTGCAGATCCCTTTTGCTTTATTCTTTTGCGCATCTTTCTGCGCATCTTTGCTTTTTCTTTTGTTGATTTGGGGATGACGGGGATGCCCTCTAAGGCTGGTTGGTAGCTCTCACCTTTTTTGTCCATCTTTCTTGCAGCTATAATTTCTGCCGAGAGGATACCACCTATGAGAAGTGCAGCCCCTACGAGTTCTCGCATGTCAACTGCTCCCGCTACAGACCAGCCAAATATTCCACCAAAAACAGGTTCAAGTACAAAGATTAGTGCAACACGCGAAGGAAGCAGGGTCTTCTGTGCCCAAGTTTGCACAACAAAGGCCAGTGCTGAGCCTAAGATACCCGTAATCAGTAGTGCTAGCCATACTGTTTGACCACTGGGCATGCCTGCTACCTCGCCTGTAAGTATCGAAGCAAAGGCTGTTACAACCGCGATTGTTGCTAACTGTATTACGGCAAGGGTTGAAGTTGAGTGCTTCTCTTTAGCGAAGCTAAGCAGAATCATATGCGCCGTGTAAGCAAGCGCTGCCAAAAGAACCAAGGTGTCACCCAGCACCCAGTCATAGATTCCCCCACTACTTAAGTTAAGACCTGATAACACCCACAAGCCTGCGACCGCTAAAACAACGCCAACACGTACACCCCAGTCAGGCAGCTTCTTCTTTATGATTGAGAAAAATATGGGAACAAGAATTACATAAACACCCGTGAGAAAGGCGCTACGTGCTGGAGTAGTTCCTCCCATATCTGCAGGCAAGAGACTTGCTGTTTGCAAGATGTAGCCCAAAGCCAAAAGTGCACCAGCAGATAAGCCCAACTTCACATTATCGAATGATAACTTTCGCAAAACACTGGGCTGCAACACCGTGAGAAGAAGTGCTGCTATACCAAAGCGTACTGCCAAGAAAGCATACAAAGGGTATTCCTTTAGCGCATCTGCCTGTACTACGAAAGTTGCACCCCACACTAGGGCTACAAAAATCAGTGCCAGAGTAGGTGCTAGAGTTTTATATCGTGGATGCTTTTTTGTCCTATGGGCAGCGTAGCGCATATAGCGCGCACGTACCTGTAGAATGTGCCGAGGCATTACGCAATAGCCTCTGCATCAGCAGCGGTCGCAGTATCAGCGGCATTTGCAGTAGCAGCTGCAGTATCAGTCGCTGCCTTTTCGGGCACCTGTGCACGGAGCTTTTTTGCCTGTGACCACAGGTCTTCGATGCGATACTCTTCGCGGAAGTCTGGCTGGAAGAGGTGCACAACAATGTCCAGGTAGTCCAACAGGACCCATTTACCCTCGTCAACGCCTTCGCGATGGACAGGTTTTGCTCCACACTGTTCTTTTAGTTCCTTTTCGATTTCATCAGCAATCGCCTTTACTTGAACATCGCTGTTGCCTGTCGCTAGTACGAAATAGTCTGTAACGACCAGTAGCTCCTTCATATCAAGAGCCATGATATCAGTGGCCTTTTTCTCCAGCGCCGCTTCAAAGGCAACTTTCACTAGATTTTTGCTACCTGCTTCTGCAGCGGTCTGCTTAGTTTGTTTGGACTTAGTCACTAGAAGGTATTCCTTTCATGGTAAGTGCATTCCAGACTTCTGTGGTACGTGGATGCATGACCTTTCTATTATGAATCAAGTGCAGCATTGTTGCTTGATATGCCTGCTGAAACAGGGTGTCTAAATCGATTGTGCCTACCATTTCACGCAGGGTCGATACGCGCGGACTTGAACGTGTGGGCTCAATCATGTCTGCTACGTAGAGCAGTTTATCAAGGTCGCTCATGTTCTCATCGCCTACGGTGTGATGTCTAATGGCGATAATGATGTTCTCTGGCAGTTCTGGGAACAATTGCTTCACCTGCATTGCCCCTGTGTGGGCATGCAAAATCTGTGGCGCTGCCAGAACTTCAGGGGTAATCTCAATGCCCATCTTAAGGGCAGCATCTACCAAGTAGTCCTTTGGCTGACCACGATCCCAGTCATGGAGCAAGGTCGCAATGTAAGCATCTTCTGTATCGACCTGATAGATAAAGGCTAAATCACGTGCTGTCTCTGCAGCTTTGCAGCTATGCAGATAACCATAATCGTCAAGGCGCTCTTTCAGTAGAGGTAAGGCGCGTTCTGCAAGGGATTCGTATTTCCCTGCACTGCCCCCAAGGCTATTGCCAGGTGTAAAGCTCTCGCTCTGTTGCATAGTGCTCCACCTCCTCTGTCATGAGGTAACGGCTGCCCTGCCCCTGATTGAATCGTTCACGAATCATAGATGATGATATATCTAGAGAGGGTATTTCCATCAAATTATAGTTAAATTGCGGCAGGCGCTTTGCGAGCAGCGCCTTTGCTTCAGCAAAATCATAGCCAGGTCTAGCCGTAACAATAAAGTGAGCGTAGTCATCTATAAGATGGGCATCTTTCCACAGAGGAACATCACGCAGGGCATCAGCCCCCATGATAAAGAAAAGTTCGTCTTCATCGTTTAGTTGCGCATGCAGGTCACGCAGGGTATCGATAGTATAGGTTGTGCCGACACGGTCAATCTCTACAGTAGATACTTCGAAATTGGGGTTATCTGCTGTAGCTAGGCAACACATCCAATAACGATCCTGCGCGCTGGCGATGCTGTTGAAATCTTTCAAAGCAGGCTTACCTGCAACCATGAAGATAACTTTATCTAGGTCAAACTGCTGAAGTGCTTCCTCAGCACAAAGCAAATGCCCAATATGAATGGGGTCAAAAGTCCCCCCAAGCACACCTATTCTGAGTCCATCATTGTTTTCCAATAATCTTCCTTTACGTATTCACTAGCATTATCTAGTCTTTTCGAGCAGATTCATTGATGAGTGCATAGGCACTACAGCGGAAAGTGAAGTGTGCAAAGCACGTGAGCTTTTCAGTGTAGTGCCTAGGTGCCATCAACGGATTTGGCCTGAACCTTCCAGTATGTATTTTGTGGAAGTTAATGCCTTTACGCCCATAGGACCTCTTGCATGCAGTTTTTGGGTTGAGATACCAATCTCTGCGCCTAGACCGAAGAGTCCTCCGTCACAGAAGCGTGTTGATGCATTTACATACACAGCAGCCGCATCTACTCCTGCACTAAATTTTTGGGCAGCAGCATAGTCATCTGTAACTATAGCTTCTGAGTGCGAAGAGCCATACTGGTCAATGTGTGCGATTGCCTCATCAATATCACTCACAAGTTTCACGCTGATGGTCATATCCAAGTATTCTGTGCCCCAGTCTTCCTCAGTCGCGTCCCGCAACAAGTCAGCAGGAACCCCAGCTGCTGCCGCGATAGCTTTTGAAGCCTCATCGCAAACTAAAGTTGTGCCGGCATCTGCCAGTGCCATCGCAATAGATGGAAACAGGTCTTTCGCAGCCCAATCATCAATCAGAAGCGATTCTGCCGCATTACACACACTAGGACGTTGAGTCTTTGCATTCATCACAATCGACAATGCCATCTCTAGGTCTGCAGCCTCATGCAGATAAACGTGGCAGTTGCCTGTACCCGTTTCAATAACAGGAACCTTTGAGTTCTCAACGACATTCTTGATGAGTCCTGCTCCCCCACGTGGAATCAAGACGTCTACTAGACCATGCAGTCCCATGAGCTCATGTGCCGAATCTCGACTAGTCGCATCAAGATTCTGCAAGGCTTCGTCAGGCAAACCAACTTTCACCAATGCCTTACGCAACACGTCTACCAAAACATCATTAGTCTGTTGCGCGATTTTTCCTCCGCGCAAGAGAATTGTATTTCCTGTCTTTATAGCAATGCTTGCCGCATCAATGGTCACATTAGGACGTGCCTCATATATCATCCCTACCACACCTAGCGGAACACGAACTTGCTTCATGCGGATTCCTTGAGCTATCGTTCTACCTTCAATAACTTCACCCAGAACGTCAGAAAAAGCTATCAGTTCTGCAAGTGCCTGCCTGCATCCTGCCAAACGCTCAGGATTAAGGGTGAGGCGATCAATCATGCTCTCATGGATGCCCTCTGCACGTGCAGCATCAATGTCTAACATGTTTGCGGCAAGGATTATCTCTTCATTCGTCAGCAATTCTTCAGACATTGCTGCCAATGCGCCATTGCGCACTTCAATCGGTGCAGCCGCCAGAAACTGTGCTGCCTGCTTTGCAGCCTGTGCCTGCTGTTTTACTGAAGAAGCTGCAGTTGTTGTTAGAGTATCTGCCATGGGATATTCCTCTCAAGCGTAAAGAGTGAAGCCTTACATCAAGTTAAGATGATGGGACTTGGTCTAATAGTTCCAATTGCTTACGAAACCCTTCAGAACAAATAATTGTACCCTGCGGAGTTCCCTCAACTGCATCAACGATAACATTGGCCTGACGACCGTCACACAATACTGTTGCGATATCTGCCTCCAACAGTACCTTAGCAGCTTGAAGCTTACTACGCATGCCTCCACTGCCTAGGCTTTGTGCATCTCCTCCGGCACTAGTTTCTGCCAACAGGTCTTCGCCAACCTCTGTTAGGCAGGGCACTACTTGAGCATCAGGATTAATGTTAGGGTCTGCATCATACAGGCCTGCAACGTCCGTTAGAATAACGACCATATCTGCCCGTATCATACGCGCAACCAGTGCTGCCAGAGTATCGTTATCGCCAAAACAGATTTCATCAATAGCTACGGTGTCGTTCTCGTTCACAATGGGAATTGAATCCAAGTCAAGCAATTTATTAAAGGTGTCACAGGCATGCCCATAGCTGACTTCATTTTCCGTATCAGCACGGGTGAGCAAGACCTGACCAATTATGGTTCCTTTTCTACCAAACTCTGCGGCGTAGGTTTCTATTAATCCTACCTGACCTATACTGGCTGCTGCCTGCAAGGTAGCCATGTCACTGGGTCGCTGACTTAGTCCTAGGAACTCTCGACCTGCCGCAATGGCCCCTGAAGATACCAGTACGACCTGATGGCCCTCTTTGTTAAGTTCTGACAGCTGATCAGCAAGACTTGCAATATAGCGGCGGTCAATCGCTCCTGCATCATTGGTCAGAGTATTTGAACCCACCTTTACAACAACGCGCTTCTTGTTGCTTACTGTTAATGCCTCACTGTCTGTGCTGGCTGCCTGCATATCCGTTGATTTATCCTGAGTATTACCATCCATCGCCTGATACCCCTGCTTCGAATTCGAATTCTCTGTCTAATATCCTAATGGTATCGCCATCTATGGCACCCTTTTCAATCAGCTCTTTTTCTAGACCTAATTTTGCAAATCTACCCTGCATCCAAAGGATGGCTTCCTCATTGTCCCATTCGGTTTGGATAACCATGCGCTCTATGGCTTCACCACTAACGCGATATACGCCACCACCCAAATTCTCAACCTTGAAGGGGCGCTTTGCTACGCGCTGTGCTAGCTGCTCACGGTGCACATAGCGCGCTTCAAATTCTTCACTCTCACGTGCAAGCTTTTCTTCTTCAGCAGCTTGCAGGCGCAACTTATGAACTTGTTGTGCGGTAAAGTGCAGCAAGGCATCAATACCTTCACCTGTCAGCGTAGAGACAGCGAAGTAGGGCAAGTCTTTTTCTTCAACATAGGCTTTCAGTTTCTGAGAGCGCTCCTCCGCGTCCTCGACATCAAGCTTGTTGCCCACAATAATGCGGGGACGTGTACTGAGCTCTTCAGCATGCATGTGTAGCTCATTTTCAATGATTTTGTAGTCTTTGATGGCATCTCTGTTTTCGCCTTCGAAGCCACCGGCCAAATCAACAATATGCATGATGATTGCACTGCGCTCAATGTGGCGCAGGAAGGCATGGCCTAGGCCCTTTCCTTCGTGGGCGCCCTCAATCAAGCCTGGCACGTCAGCACAGACAAAGGACTTGTCACCTACTTTTACTACCCCCAGATTAGGAATAAGGGTCGTAAAAGGATAGTCAGCAATCTTTGGGCGAGCAGCACTGATGCGGGCAATCATAGACGACTTCCCTACACTGGGCATACCTACCAGGGCAACGTCTGCTAGCAGCTTCAGTTCTAGTCGTAGGTCACGCTCTTTGCCTGGCTCACCCAGTTCAGCAAAGGCAGGGGCGCGCCTAACGCTGGTGGTGAAATGGGGGTTACCTCTTCCGCCGTGTCCGCCCTCAACGATGAGCAATTCTTGACCATCGATTACCAGGTCACCCAGAACCTCATTGCTATGCATGTCGTGCACTACAGTTCCTACAGGAACAGGTAGGCGCATGTCCTCACCGTTGGCTCCGTGCATGTTTGAGCCTTTGCCGTGAGTACCACGCTCTGCCTTAAAGTGATGCTTGAAGCGGTAATCAATTAGTGAAGATAGTCCTGCGTCTGCAACCAGATAGACGCTGCCACCTTTGCCGCCGTCTCCCCCATCAGGACCACCTTTGGGGACGTGCTTTTCACGACGGAAAGACTTGCAGCCCGCACCGCCATCTCCTGACTTCAAGTACAGTGATACTTGATCTAAAAACATAGTCCCTCTCTCCTACCAAAGTCTGTCATTGAAGTTCGTGTGCACTAATACTTTTGACTTAAGTGAGCTATCCATGCAGGATTGAATAGGGAACTTTAGTCAGTAGAAGGAATAGCCTTCCTTACATCCCCCATTCAATCCTGCATTACTTTAGCTAGGTGGTACGAATCCGTACCACCTAGTGTAAACAAAAAAAGTCCCCTGCGGCTGCGCAAAGGACTTTAGTTTAATCGTAGGTAGATACAGTCAGTGCGCTATGCTACTGCTTCTTCTACCGGTCGAATGTGTACGCGACGTTTTTTGCCCTGAGTAAACTCTACAACGCCAGCACTTTTTGCAAAGAGCGTGTCGTCATTGCCGCGACCTACTAGGTCACCTGGATGAAAGCGTGTTCCGCGCTGACGTACCAGAATTTCACCACAGTTAACAAACTGACCAGAAAAACGCTTTACGCCTAGGCGCTTTGAACGTGAATCACGACCATTACGGGTTGAACCCATTCCTTTTTTATGAGCCATAGTTAGCCACTCACCTTTACAATCTCTAGGCGTGTCAAGTTCTGGCGATGACCGCGCTTACGCCTATAACCTTTACGTCTCTTAAACTTAAAGATAATAACTTTTTTATCCTTGAAATGTTCTACTACCTTTGCGGTAACTGTAGCCTTAGCTAGTGCATCAGGGTCAGTTACGACATTATCGTCACCCGATAGAAGCAAAACATCCAAATCAACTTTTTCACCAGGCTCTAGGTCGATTTTCTCGACGTTCAGCACATCGCCTTCAGCGACTTTGTACTGCTTGCCTCCTGTTTTTACCACTGCATACATCGTTTTTATATCCTATCGTCTCAATGCATCAAAAAACACGCGTTTAATCGCGCAATGGATTATATTAACAAAGCCTATACCCTCAAGTAAACACTTATTTAGCAATTTGCATAAAATGTTTCAGAGGGTGCGCTTTATAATCACCAGATTGACTCAGTCTCAAGCCTCTTCAGCACCTCAAATGCTGCCGGCAACCACTTTACTTCGTAGAGGTCATCCAGTCCTAGCCAGCGATAATCGTCATGTTCACTTAGCACTATGTCGTCAATCGATGACAGCGGGAAGCAGAGATAACATTCCATCCTGAGGCGAAAACCAGGATAAGGGAAGTTCACGCTATAGTAGTGACGGTCAATAACGACATCAAGATTCAGCTCTTCCTTGATTTCCCGCACACAGCACTGTTCTGGGGTTTCACCTGGCTCTATCTTGCCACCAGGAAACTCCCACCAGCCATCATAACGTTTCCCCGTAAAGCGACGGGCGCTCAGCACTTTGCCCTCATGCGCAATGATGGCACAAGCAGCTCTAATTTCTTGTAATTCTGATAGCTGTTCTTGAGTCATGATGTTTCGCAGTAACTATTTCCCTAGCCCTTTAGTTTTTCGCCCAAGTAAGCTACCACATCTGCTAGAGGAAGTTCGACCTTCTCTCCACTCATGCGCTCTTTGACTTCTACAGTGCCATTCTTAAGTCCTCGTGAACCCACGACAACCTGATAAGGCCATCCTACAAGGTCTGCATCTGCGAACTTCGTGCCTGGACGCTCATTGCGGTCATCAATGACCACTTCTATACCTGCCTGGTCAAGCTCTGCCGCATAAGTTTCCAGTGCAGTGGCGACCTCTTCATCTTTGCCGATACCAATCAGACAAACCTGATATGGTGCGATTGCTGCTGGCCACTTCATGCCGTATTCATCATTGTGTTGCTCTATAGCAGCGGCAAGACTGCGTGTAATTCCCCAGCCATAACAGCCCATAAGAGGAGGATGCTCAGCCCCATCAACGTCAGCAAAGCTCACGCCCATCGTTTCTGAGTACTGCGCGCCCACCTGGAAGACTTGGCCTATTTCAATGCCGCGTGCACGCTGCAAAGAAGTTCCGCACTTTGGACAAACATTGCGGGCGTCGCCCTCTTCAGGCAAGGTGTCAATATCTGCCGCATAGTCGCAGGCGCAGTAAACGATGTCGCTCTCCCCTGCGTCTGCAATAGCGTGGAACTCTGCTGTAACTTTTCCACCAATTTGACCGCTGTCGGCCTCAACACGACGCCAGTCTATACCCATGCGGTCACAGATGCGACCATAGGCCTGTGCCTGTAGTTCATAGTAAGCGCCTAGGTCAGCCTCGTCTGCATGGAAAGAGTAGCAGTCCTTCATTAGGAACTCACGACCGCGCAATAGACCGAAACGTGGACGGATTTCATCACGGAACTTTGTGTTCATCTGGTAAAGCGCAAAAGGCAGTTGCTTATAGGACTTAATATCAGTTGCAATCAGTGCAGAGATGATTTCTTCATGAGTCGGACCCAAACACCAACCGCGTTCATGGCGATCTTTCAAGCGCATCAGTTCTGGTCCGTAGGCATCCCAGCGGCCTGATTCGCGCCACATTTCTTCTGGCTGAATAATGGGTAGTCGCATTTCCTGCGCATCCAATGCGTCCATTTCTTCGCGCACGATTTGTTCAATCTTTTGCACAACACGCCACCCCAAAGGCAGCAGAGAATAAATCCCTGATGCGGTCTTGCGCATAAAGCCTGCGCGCAGCAAGAGTTGATGGCTTATGATTTCAGCATCCCCTGGCGTTTCCTTCAGGGTCGGCATGTAATATTGACTGAGTCGAACTACTGACATGGTGTACCTTTCTTTCTTAAGAATTACCCTAGTTCACTTTCAACAACAGCAGCGAGACTTTCAGCAATGCTCTGCGCCTGTGCCTCATCTGCCGCCTCTACCATAACGCGCACTAACTTTTCTGTACCCGAAGCTCGTACCAAGATGCGGCCTGTATCGCCCAATTGCTCTTCAGCTTGCGTCATTGCAGCCTGCAGTGGAGCACATCCTTCAATATCTTTGCTGCTTACGTAAATATTAATCAGTACCTGCGGATAGCTTGTCATCACTTTGGCTAGCTCAGAAAGCTTCTTCCCGCTTGAGGCAACAATGGAAGCAAGCATAAGCGCAGAAAGCAGTCCATCCCCTGTGCTGTTATGTTGCAGCAAAATGATATGTCCTGATTGCTCTCCGCCCAAAATCGCACCTGTCTTACGCATACGCTCAAGTACGTAACGGTCCCCCACAGCAGTCGTCTCTACAGGAATATTTAGTTCTTCTAAGGCGCGAATAAAGCCCAGGTTAGCCATCACCGTTCCCACTACGGGGAGTCCGTCCATTTGTCCCGTGTCTTTCAGATGTTTGGCGCAAATCGCCATGATGTGGTCACCATCGACCACGGCACCTGTTTCGTCAACAGCAAGCATACGATCTGCGTCACCATCGTGTGCAATGCCCAAGTCAAAAGTGTCTGACTGGACACACTCTGCCACGATTTCCAAATGGGTAGAGCCACAGTCTACATTGATGTCATCGCCATTGTAATCGTCGTTAAGTACCACTACTTCTGCACCCAGTGCTCTAAAGGCAGCAGGACTTGTTGCAGAGGATGCTCCGTGTCCGCAGTCTAAAGCAACTTTCATACCCTTAAGAACATCTATAGGAAATAATCCTACAAGACCTTGTACGTATTCGTCTGCAGCAGAGGACAGAGTCTCCACGCGACCGAGAGCTGCGCCCGTTGGTCTACTAGGCCTACATTCACAGGCATCGGCACTTGCATTACAGAACTGTGGCAGAGGCACGTCTTCTGTGTGCAACATTTCTTCAATGCGCACCTCCTGTGCGTCACTTAGCTTCTTGCCGCCCCCTAGAAACACTTTCAGTCCGTTGTATTCTGGAGGATTATGGCTGGCAGAAATGACGATTCCTGCATCAAAGCGCCCATTTTGCAAAAGTAATGACACAGCTGGTGTTGGCACAATGCCAGCAAGAACAGCGTCGGCTCCCGCGCTGGTGATACCGGCAGATAGTGCCCCTTCAAGCATTTTGCCGCTACGGCGGGTATCACGTCCAATAAGTACACGGGGACGTCT
>WQVS01000042.1 GCA_009785705.1 Coriobacteriia bacterium | reverse complement strand
TAAGAGGTCAGTAGAAGCTGTAAGAGTTGTGATACCTGAAGTAGCACTTGTAGTAACTGTACTTGTGTTATCTATAGTTATAGTTCTTGCAGGAATATCAGGAAGTTGAGCTAGAGCACTTGCAGTATTTGTTCCGTTAAAGCTATGTTTTGTGACACTAAAGGTAAACTCTAAGTTTGGAATTGGAGTTCCTAGTGGCTTTATGAGTTGTTTTGTTATATCACTTTCAATTTCTATGGGAGTGGTGCGCATAAGTGCCATGGAGTGGAAGCCGGCACCTGTTTGGGAGAAACCCACTAAAGCGTATGACTGAAGCACAAACTCAGGAGCATCTCTGAAGCCGCCTATTTCACCTATTCCGAGTTGACCGCTACCATTGCTACCCCATGCGTAGAGTTCAAGGTTTGCATTCATAGCAATAATGTGACCATTTCCGCCACCAAGAGCTATCCAATTGTCCGCATCACCTACTTGTCCAAGAAGATTAGCAGGATTTGCTGCATCAGGAATGCGCCCTAGTCTACCTAGGGATGAAACTCCCCCACTCCAAATCTCACCATCAGAATTGAGAGCAATCACAGCAGCCATTGTCACAACATCTACCCAATTTGCTTCTGTCCCTACTCTTGTAGGAACATTCCTATCACTGTAATCACCCAAGGCAAGTTGACCAGAGTGATTTCTGCCCCAAGCAAAGAGCTCACCAGACTTGTTGATAGCCGCAGCTATCTCACCATGCTCAGAAGCAAGTTTCCAATTGTTGCCGATGCTCACTCTTGCTGGAGTAGATTCAAAAGGAGTAATAGTTCCTTGTCCAAGTTGTCCGAAGTCATTACGTCCCCACGAATAAAGATATCCGTCAGCAGTTATGGCAAGAGACAATTGGCCGACACTTGCTGATGTCCAGTTCTGATTTCCGGGTACTCTTGTCGGAATATTTCGAGGAGCAGTGTCACCTTGTCCAAGGGCACCTGACTGGAGTCCACTATTCGAACCCCACATATAGAGATGACCCTGGTCGTTGATTGCTGCAGTCGTTGCGCCCCCAAAGGCTACAAAGACCCAATTGTCTCTATCTCCTACCCTTGTAGGCACGGTAATAAGTCCCGTACCTGGATTATCAGGATTATCTCCTTGTCCCATTTGAGGAGCAGTCCAAGCAGCACCCCAAGTGTAGATATGACCTTCAGCATTGAGCGCTAGCGCACCACCCGCTGCAGTAGCAACTTGAATCCAGTTATCCTCTGTTCCTACT
The DNA here is from genome assembly GCA_009785705.1 of Coriobacteriia bacterium. Lineage (GTDB taxonomy): Bacteria > Actinomycetota > Coriobacteriia > WRKU01 > WQUG01 > WRBW01. The sequence goes on along the minus strand of WQVS01000042.1, from coordinate 10,062 downwards.
CTTGTAGGTATTAGTCTTTCTGTGCCAGCACCACTGTCACCTTGACCTAGTTGACCGTTATCATTATTGCCCCAAGTGTAAAGATAAGTTCCAGCAGTTGCGGCTGCTGCTTCTGGTATTGCAGCTTCAAACACAGGAAGAAAGCTGAGTGCCACTGCTACTAGAGCAATAGTACATACAGCTATACCTTTTTGTAGGCTGCTTTTAGCTTGGAAGCTTCTATTTAGTTTTTGATGAGTGGATGATTGTCTTACTTGGCGCACTACAGAGAAGAGTGCAGATAAATTACTAAAGAATGAATGTACTTTACTTACAGAGGGCTTACTTTCCCTAGAATTGCCCCCCCCCCCCGATAATTTGGGGAGTGCTTATGTTTTTGACGGTCATTAAGTTTCCTTACTCTTGTATCGACTATGTTTGTCTCTTGACGAAAACAGGTACTAACTTACCTGTTTTCACTGCCATATAGTATACAGACTAGATGTGAAGAAATTGTTGAGCGTGGTTTTTGCCAGAACCAGCAAGGACGACCAAGGTTAATTTGAAATCAAATAGTCCTGAAGGGTCTTCAGCAACATCACAAAGATTTTTCAAAGCAAAACCGCTGTAGCTAGTGCGCCACAGCGGTACATTCCTTAGGGGGCAACCGTCTGTGACCAAAAACATCAGGCTACCTCTTATGTACTTATTGTAGCAAGCTTGGCTACTTCAATTCAAGAGGGCGGATTGCTTCTGTTATTGCTGCTGCTGTTTTTGGGTCGTTCATGGTGTAGAGGTGGATACCGTCTGTGCCCTGGTCTATGAGGTCGCTGATTTGCTTGATGGCATACTCTATTCCTGCTCTGCGAAACGAAGTGTCGCAATCTTGGTACTTGTCTATGAGTGCTTGTAGGTCTGCTGGAATATGCGGATTGCAAAGCTTGATAATGTGAGCGCTCTGCCTGGCGTTGGTAAGAGGCATGATTCCTGCCTGGATGGGTACTCTAATGCCTGCCTTGTTGGTTTTTTCTAGAAAGCGGTAGAAGGCGCTATTATCAAAGAAAAGTTGACTAATGAGCAAAGAGGTACCTGCGTCTACCTTTGTTTTCAAGTGAGCTAAGTCGACTTCGGGGCTTTCTGCCTCACCGTGGACTTCTGGGTAGCAGGCAGCACTTATACTGAAGTCTTGTTCTACATCACGGCTTTTAATGTAGCGAACTAGGTCGCTTGCGTAAGGGAATTCGCCTTCTTGAGTAGTTTTGTCATCTTCTGGACGTCTGTCTCCGCGCAGCGCCAACACATTAGTAATGTTATGAGCACGTAGGCGCGCAAGTAGTGAGTCTACCTGGTCGCGCGCTAAGTTGATGCCGGGCAGGTGCGCCACCGTGTCTATGTTGTAGGTGTTTTTGATAAGGCTACAAATCTCTACCGTTGTAGCGGCAGTTGCTGCCCCCCCACCTGCACCATAGGTAACAGATATGTAATCAGGATTTAAGCGAGAGAGTTCGTCCACCGCCTTATAGACGACCTCGATTGGGGCAGTCTTTTTGGGAGGATAGACTTCGAACGAAAAGATGAAGTCATTGCCTGCTACTTTGGTGCGAGCATTGCTCTGTGTTTGCGCCTTATCGTGAGCCGCTACCTTTATTGTTTCTGTATCTGCACGCATGGATTAATCCTTGTATTGGTATCTGTATCTATGTTGGTGTTGGTATCTGTGTCTGTGTTTGGCCTGTGCCTATTGGTGGCTTTGCTTTTCGCGCAGCAGTTCAACGATACGGGCTGCCAATGCTGGGGCGTCTTTCTCGAAGTACGCACCCTGCTGAGTCGCCCATTCCTTTGTTACTACGGCCCCCCCTAGCAAGACTGACAGGTCGGGATAGCGCTCCTGCAGAGCCGTTGTGCTTTCTGCCATAGCGGGAAGTGTAGTCGTCATAAGCGCTGACAGGCAGACGATGCCTGCTTGCTCTTCTTCTACCGCCCTGAGAAGGCGCTCTGTTGATATGTCTACACCCAGATTAACCACACGGACGCCCTGACTTTCGAGAAGTGAACAGCAGATATCCTTGCCAATAGAGTGAATATCACCTTTTACTGAGGCGAAGATAACACAGTTGCTGTTGGTCTGGTCATCCTCTGCCGCTTTTTCTGGTAGATAGGTTTTTGCCCTGTCTACTGCTACCTTCATGGCGTCAGCAGCCACCATGAGCTGGGGCAAAAAGACTGTACCTTCCGCAAAGCCTGTGCCCAGATGCTGGATTGCGGGGGTCAGGACGTGTTCGATAATCTCTGTCGGGCTTGTGCCTTCCTGGATGAGTTCGTCCACAAGCTGCGGTGCTCCGTCGCTGTCACCTAGACTGATGGCGTTTGCTAGGCGCTCCCTTGCGGGAAGCTGCCGGGCTGCGCTTTCGTTGTGGTTTTCTGTTGGCAGGTAGCGCGGTTTGAGCGCTTCTTCTAGTAGCTGCTGGAAGGTGTCGAGGGCATCTGTGGCCTGTGCTTGCGCTTGTTCTCGATTGGCGTTGGCGAGCGTGATGGCCTCGGTCATTACCTGATTGTTGGGGTCGATGATAGCAGCATCAAGGCCGTAGTTTGCGGCTGCCGTCAGGAAGGCTGCGTTAAGCAGGGCGCGATTGGGCAAGCCGTGACTTACGTTGCTTACCCCTAGTAGCGTGGCTAGCTTTAGCTCTTCTTTCACGAGTCGTGTCGTTTCAAGCGTTATACGCGGGGCATCTTTGTCGGCAGCTGCTGCCATTACTAGGCTGTCTACCAATAGGTTTTCGTCTGAGATTCCGTGTTCGCGCGCGCGGTCACGGATGGTCTGCACTACTTTTAGTCGTTGTTGCGCTGTGGTAGGGATGCCTGTGTCGTCTAGTGCCAGCACAACAACTGCTGCGCCGTAGCGTGCTACTAAAGGCAATACCGCGTCAAGACTGCGCTGCTCCCCCGTTACGCTGTTTACCAACGCCTTGCCTGGGTAAGCCTTTAGCGCTGCTTCAAGCGCTTCGGGATTAGTTGTATCGATGGCGACGGGCAGCGGGAAGGCTCCTGCTAGGGCAAGGATTGCCGCTTTTAGGGTCGCAGGTTCATCGATTCCTGCAACACCTACGTTTACATCAAGGATATCTGCGCCTGCTTGCATCTGTTCTGCTGCATAGCTGCGCACAAGAGTCATCTTGCCTTCTTGCAGTTCTGCTTTAAGTGCAGGCTTGCCTGTTGGGTTGATGCGCTCCCCAATGCTGCGTAGTGGATTTGCGCCCAGTGCTGATGTGCCAATACTAAGGCTGCGCTGCGGACTGGCTATACGTAAACCGAAGGTGTCTGCGTGAAGGGACTGGTCACACTCTGCCCCTGTGATTTCATCTGCGATGTAGGCGGTGAACTCGGGGTCGGAGCCGCAACAAGACCCGATACCCGCGATGCCTGCTTCCTTCATGTTGCGAGCAAATGTGGTGAAGTCTTCGGGCTTGCCGGGGAACACTGTGGAACCATCGCTTGCCAGGGTGGGCATGCCTGCGTTGGGCTGAACGATGATGGGGAGCTTCGTCGCTGCACGCATTGCTTTGGCGAGTGGTTCCATCTGTTCTGGACCCAGTCCGCAGTTAAGACCCATTGCATCTACCTTTAGTGATTCTAGGATGATGGCTGCGGTTTCTGGGTCGGTACCTGAGAGCTCCATACGGCCTGATTCGGCGCAGGATACTAGCGCGATTATGGGCAGGTCAGGAGCTGCGTCGCGGCAGGCGAAGATTGCGCAGCGGATTTCTGCTATGTCGGTGAAGGTTTCTAGTAAAAAGGCGTCTGGTTGGCCTGCTGCTAGGGCGCTTGCTTGCTGGAAGAAGACGTCGTAGACTTCGTCGAAATCTGCGTTGACTAGTCCTGTTGGACCAATGTCAGCTAGGACATAGGGTGCAGCCCCTTTGCGTGCGAGAGCAACTGCCTTGCGGTTGATTTCTTCCACGAGGGTTTCGCTGTTGTAATGGGCCAGCTTGATACGGTTGGCGCCAAAAGTGTTAGTGATAGCGCAGTCGGCACCAGCTAGGCGGTAAAAGCTGTGGATGCGTGAGATCGAATCTGGCTCGATAAGGTTCAGTGCTTCTGGGGCACCGTCGCCTAGTAAGCCAGCCTTTTGCAGCATGGTTCCCATCGCGCCTTCTAGTACCAGCATTTCGCGACCTAGGCAATCTTTAAGTGACCTCATGAGAGCTTTCTTCGCCTTTCTTCTGTGTTGGGGTGTGCGTTGGGTTTGTGACGAGCCCTGTGTTGACTTTTGAGTCCTGTGTCGGCTCCGCAATTTTTATATTAGTTCTCTACCTTAGCTCTGTCTTGTCTTGACTCTGCCTTTTCATAGAAAATCCGCGGGTGTTGTTGCCCGCGGATTCTTGAAAGCTTAGCTTAGCCTAGTAGCCGTAGGGATTACCAGGTGCAGCTGGTGGCGGAACCTGTCCAGGCTGCGGTGCTGCTATGGGTTGCCCAGTGTAGGGGTCAATAGCTGGAGCTACTGGAGCTGCTGCTTGTGCTGCAAAGGGGTCAAAGGGTGCAGCTGCTGGCGTTGGGGCTGCAGCTATGGGTTGTCCTGTGAAAGGGTCAATAGCGGGAGCTGCTGGTGCAGGTGCTGCGGGAGCCGCTACAGGCTGACCAGTGTAAGGGTCGACTGCAGGTGCTGCAGCCTGTGGTGCAAAGGGGTCAAAAGGTGCAGCTGCTGCTGGTGCTTGCGGTGCTGCTATGGGTTGCCCAGTGTAGGGGTCAATTGCAGGGGCTGCAGCTTGTGCTGCGAAAGGGTCAAAGGGTGCAGCTGCTGGCGTTGGGGCTGCAGCTATGGGTTGTCCCGTGAAGGGGTCAATAGCGGGAGCTGCTGGTGCAGGTGCTGCCATGGGCTGACCAGTGTAAGGGTCGATTGCAGGTGCTGCAGCCTGTGGTGCAAAGGGGTCAAAAGGTGCAGCTGCTGCTGGTGCGCCAGCAGGGTCAAGTGCTGCTGACTCCAATTGCTGTAGCCATTGCTCATTGCTCTCTGGCATAGCACTAGGGGCTGAAGGCCCTAGTGGCACTGAAGCAAACATATCTTGAGAAGAACCTGCAGCCTCTGGCACAGCTTGAGGAGCAGTGAAGTGTCCTTGGTCTGCGACTGGAGCTGGCTGCGCCGCCGGTGCTGGGGCTGCCGCTATAGGCTGTCCTGTGAAGGGGTCAATAGCTGGAGCCGCTGGTGCAGGTGCTGCCATAGGCTGACCTGTCAAGGGGTCAATAGCTGCTGCCGGTGCAGGTGCTGCCGGAGCCGCTACAGGCTGACCAGTTAGAGGGTCAATAGCAGGAGCTGCTGGTGCAGCAGGAGCTGTTGCCATGGGTTGCCCCGTCAAGGGGTCAATAGTTGGAGCCGCTGGTGCTGCTTGCGTAGCTGGATTTACTCCCGGAACTGCAGGGGCTGCCGGATTAGCCGCTGAGCTAAGAGGCATTCCTGTAGCGGGGTCAATTGCAGCAGGCGCTGCCTGAACTGGCATCCCAGCTGCTACTTGCTGTGCTGGGGCTGGTATAGGCTGGCCTGTTTGCGGGTCGATTGTCATGGGTGCTCCTGTCGTGGGATCTATTGTTGGGATTGCTGCTGGGTTAGCGGGGTCAGCTACTGGCATTACATTGGTCTGAGTCATATCCGCGCCCATCGTTGCGGCTACCGCAGCTTCAGCGGCTGCGGGGTCAACGCCCGCAACGGGTGCTGCCTCAGCAGGAGCTACAGCGCCTTGCTGTACTTCTGCTTGTAAAACGCCACGTGAAGCGCGCTTTGCTGCTTCTTTGGCACGTAGATAGTTTTCCTTTGAGCCGAATCGTTCGTCAATAGCAATGCGGCCACGCGAATACTGAGTCGCCATGAACCACATAATCCATACACAACCTAGGGTAAGTATGAACATTTCAACTGCAACAGCATAGGTATAGGTTTCTAGAAATACTTGTGCTTCTCCGATAAAGAAGGCGTATCCGATAATCGCTGCGAAGCCCAGCAGGAAGGCCCAAGTGATAGTGGCAGTGTACTTTGCTGCAGCACGTCCACCCTTTGTTGCCCCGATAATATATGCTCCTGCAAAAAGAATCACGCAGCCTATCACCCAAACAAGTCCCATTTGGAGAGAGACAAAGCTGGCCATGCCAGCATATCCGTGTGCCATTCCCATTTATTTGCTCCTGCCCGATTCCTTAAACCCACACCTAATGTATAGAAAATTGTATAAAATTGTGCCAATGCCTCATCGCAAGTATAGAGGATTTTCTGTCCTATTAAAACTTTTTCACGCAAGTATACAGAGTCGTCAATAAAAAATTACTAATTAAATTACCCATTGCGACTTTCACAATTTTACTATACTATTGGTAGCGCGCTAGCAAAGATTGCTGCAAATTGCTCTTTTGTTACGCGTTAGATGTGGCTGGGTAGCTCAGGTGGTAGAGCAGCGGATTGAAAATCCGCGTGTCGCCGGTTCAAGTCCGGCTCCAGCCACCACTTCTTTTTTATCCTTATTACTGCAAATCTTACTAAGGTTGGAAATTTGTTTGCGGAGTGCGTCCATATGCAGGAGCACGCCGAGGTCCTGTGACTTGAGCTGCTATTAAGGCAGCAAATCCTTGATGTAGTTTTCTTTTGTGGAGTATATCCGCATGATTTTGACTTTAGCTGGCTCTAGTTCGTAAGTGGCCAAGTATCGTCCATCCCACACTACAAGTCCTCTGTAAGAAGTTGCGAAGCCGTACTTTTCGCCCACAGAAAATCCTAGTTTTGGCTGGTTTTGCAAACGATTAATATCCTTGTCGATGGTTTTTATATACGATTCGACTTCTGCTCTCTGAATGTCGCTTGCAAGAAAGAAGTCCCGGATTCTCTCTAGGTCACGAATCGCTGATTCAGAGTATACGATTCTCACTGCTCAATACCCAGTCTTTGGAACATATCTTCAGATGTGTGCCACTTACCACCACTGCTCATCTCTTCGTCAACTGCCTTCATGTCTGAGAGAAAACGGAGCATTGACGTAGTGTATTGCCAGGTTTCAATATCAATAACAGCATATTTGGAGCGGCCATTTTTGGTAAGCACAACCTCTTTACCACTGTCGACTTCTGAAAGCACGTTATTGTAATTGGTAAGTGATGATACGGGCATTGAGAGTGTCATGGAAGAACCTCCTGAAATAAACATCTGATGCCTTCAAGTATATCGCCAAGAGCAAGCTCAAAGCAAGAAACTTTAGAACAATTCTTCTAAAGAGGGAGTCTGCAGTATTGGCATTCGGTAGCCTTACCTTCTGGTACTTTGTTGCTGGCTCCGCAGCCTTTGCAGATGATGGTGTGTTCTGCTGTAGAGACCTGTTGGCTGTCAGAGGGGTTTTTAGCTTTTTTGGGTAGGACAATCTCTCTTTGCTCTTTATTGAGGTAGGCACCTGCAAAGTAGCCCTGACTCATCATTTTCTGTAGGTCTTCTTCGACGGTGAAGTGTGAAATGCCTGTCGCAGAAGCAATGTAGTCTAGAGAAGTTTGGTCTTGATTCAGTATTAGGGTTAGATACTTTCTATAATTTTCTGCATCATGCTTTTCGCTTGCAGCACTTCGGTTTACCCAGATACCAGCAGCAATGAACGAAAGTGAGAACACAAAAGGAAACCATGCGGGAGTTTCACTGTTCGCGGGCTCTGGATTGAAGAGGGTCATGATTATGCTGAGAATGAAAGTGGCTCCAAAGCCTAACAGCAAATACGAAATAATGGTATTTCGCTTAACCTTTTGTTCTTTCTTCTTAAGTAACATCCATGAATACAAGATTTTCTCCTATGGTTATTTTGGAGCTTTCGCCATATGGGACAACTCCTATTTTATCGTGTTTTCTTAGCAATAATACTCTGCCGTGAGAAATGTGTGCAGGCAATCTGGGAAAAGAAGGTCTGCGTCGCAAGTCTCACTCTCGCCCGTACAGTCGCTTCACTTAGCTAAAGTTTTCTGGGGAATTTGTGATTCTGTCAGTATTCTGCTGGCATACTGTGCTACACTCTACCCACTATGAAAAATGCACCTATCACATATCCACCGCTTACACCTGCTGCATCAGGCCTGTTTTCAGGTCTTTTTGTCGTGGTTGTTAGCGTTATTAGCATTGTCGTCCTCCTGGTGGACGGTATGTGATTGGAGCCTAGCAAGCGCTAGAATAAGACACTAAGCACTAAGTCGAGGCTCCGAAAAATCGGAGTCTTTTTTGTTTGTCTGGCGACATTTATCCAGACACACTGAAAGGAAAGACAAATGGATTCAAAGAGAACATTAAGCGGTGCACAGATACTGATGGAATGTCTGCTAGAGCAAGATGTTGATACCGTCTTTGGGTATCCAGGTGGGGCGATTATGCCTGTCTACGATGCGCTCTATGCTTACTCAGACAGAATCCAGCACATTCTGACGGCTCACGAACAGGGAGCCTCCCATGCAGCAGATGGATATGCTCGTAGTTCTGGACGGGTTGGGGTCTGCATGGCCACCTCGGGGCCTGGGGCTACTAATCTAGTCACAGGGATTGCTACAGCCTACATGGACTCCTCCCCCGTTGTTTTTATTACTTGCAATGTAAATGAACACCTGATTGGCAAAGACTCTTTCCAGGAAGTCGATATCACGGGCATCGCTATGCCCATCACAAAGAATACCTACCTAGTACGCGACGTGGATGAACTGGCAGACGTAGTGCGCGAAGCCTTTGCAGTTGCCCGTGGAGGCAGACCAGGACCCGTACTAATCGACATTATGCGCAATGTGACCCTGGCCGAAGCAAACTACAGTCCCCTGCCACGCGAGGAACACGCGACACATGGTCGCCTAGGGGCACTGGTCCGCCGTGCTTCGCGTGATAATTTGTGTCGTCTAGGCGCACCAGAGCCTGACCGTGAAGATATTGACCTGCTGGTCGACATGATTGAGCAGTCCAGTAAGCCACTTGTCATCTGTGGTGGCGGTGTGGTGCGCAGTCGTGCTGATGCAGAATTTAAGACTTTTGTGGAGTGCATTGACTCCCCTGTCGCGGTCACTGTTATGGGTGGTGGCGGAATACCTGGGCGCAACCCACTGGTTACGGGCATGATTGGGATGCACGGTACGCAGGCCTCTAACCATGCTGCTGACCGTTGTGACCTGCTTATCTCTGTCGGTTGCAGGTTCTCTGACCGTGTAGGGCTGAACTTTGGTACCTTTGCCCAGAACGCAAAGATTGTGCACATTGACATCGACCGTGCCGAAATCGATAAAAATGTACAGACCGACCATCACATCATTGGGGATGCGAAACAGGTGCTTTCTCTACTGAATGAAAAGGTATCGCAAAGCGACAACACTCAATGGAAAGAAGAGGTCTTCTCCTTCCCTGCAGAAACTATGTATGACGACGTTGAGGACGCCTTGACGCCAAAACAGGTACTGAACTCTATTGCAAAAATCTTGCCCGAAGACACCATTGCTGCCACCGATGTAGGGCAGCATCAGATGTGGGCTGTTCAGCATTTCCGCTTTGACTATCCGGGTCAGCTGATAACCTCTGGTGGTTTTGGGGCGATGGGCTTTGGACTGGGAGCTGCTATTGGTGCTAAGGCTGCAAATCCTGAAAAGACGGTGCTGCACATCACAGGGGATGGATCTTTCCGCATGAACTGCCATGAAATGTGTACGGAGGAGCATTACAATCTGCCCGTGATTACCTGCATCTTTAACAACGGAGTACTGGGTATGGTGCGCCAGTGGCAGCACCTCATCTTTGATGAACGTTACTCTCAGACTACTCTAGATCGCGGTCCTGACTTTGTGGCCTTGGCTAATGCTTATGGGCTTCCTGCTCGCCGTGTTAGTACGGTAGAAGAACTGGAGTCTGCCCTACACGAAGCGATGGAACTGGGAACAGGTTATGTGATTGATTGTGCTATTGGCCAAAATGAAATGGCGCGCCCCATGATTAGTGCAGGCGACCACATCACGCAGTTTTTGGTTGATTAGTCTGAGCGGAAGAGACGAGAGGAAGAACGCCATGAGCGAGAAAAAACGACATACTTTAGCAGTCCTTGTAGAGAATGC
>WQVS01000041.1 GCA_009785705.1 Coriobacteriia bacterium | reverse complement strand
CGCAAGAAGGCAGAGACAATCGCAACTTTTGCGCCTGAAGTACTAGAGCGCATCAATAAAGAAAATGAAGACAAGGCAGAAGCGGCATCAGCTGCAAAAGAGGCTGCTAAGGCTGCTGCTGAGAGTGAAGATGAGGAAGAGGAGTAAGTCCACAATATGACGACTGCTAACAAGACCCACAAAGTAACCCTGATTCCAGGGGATGGCATTGGTCCAGAAATTACCGAAGCGATGAAGTCAGTTATCGAAGCATCTGGCGTAAGCATTGACTGGGAAGTCCAGCAAGCAGGCGAAGCGGCTCTAGAGGCCACAGGTGAACTATTGCCTGAATCAGTGCTTGAGTCTATTCGCCGCAACAAAGTTGCTCTAAAGGGACCACTGACTACCCCCATTGGACACGGCTTTAGGTCACTTAATGTGACTCTGCGTAAAGAACTAGACCTTTACACTAACATTCGTCCCGCACAGTCCTTCCATGGTACAGGTGCACGCTATGATGGTGTAGACATTGTCTTGTTCCGCGAAAACACAGAAGACCTCTATGCGGGTATTGAGTTTGAAAAGGGCAGTGAGGGTGTACGTCGCATTGCAGAAATTGTAGAGGAAATGGGTGCTGGAACCATTCGCGAGGATGCAGGTCTTTCTCTTAAGCCTATCAGCGTCTTTGGTACCCGTCGTATCATGAAGGCAGCTATGGACTATGCTGTTGCCAATGGTCGCAAAAAAGTGACTATTATCCATAAGGCAAACATCATGAAGCATACCGATGGTCTTTACTTGAAGGTCTGTCGTGAAGTAGCTGCAGAGTATGCAGAAATCGCGCCAGAAATCGAAGTAGACGATCTTATTGTAGATTTTGCCTGTACAAGACTTGTTACTAATCCAGAACGTTTTGACGTACTGGTGTGCCCTAATCTCTTTGGCGACATTGTGTCAGACCTTTGCGCTGGACTTGTGGGTGGACTCGGTCTAGCTCCTGGCGCAAATATTGGAGATGACTGCGCGCTCTTTGAGCCTGTGCATGGTAGCGCACCTTCCTATGCTGGGCAGAATCTTTCAAACCCTACTGCTCTGATTCTTTCTGCAGTAATGATGCTGCGCCACCTTGGTGAGCAGTGTGCAGCAGAGCGCGTGCATAAAGCTATCGCAGAGGTGATAGAAGAGGGCAAGGTAATAACTTATGACCTCATGCGCATGAGAGAAGGTACTACGGATGGATCTTCCGGTACCAAGGAATACGCCGCTGCTATCGTAGCGAAACTACAAAACTAACAAGAAAATTAGTGCCCCAGCCTTTGTGCTGGGGCTTTCTTTGTGTGCAACAGAGAAATCTGTTAGATGTATAGAAGCATTGAAGACGAGTAAGAAAAAGGAGAGACCGCATGAAAAAAGCACGTATATTTTTGCTTTCACTACTTTGCCTGGGGCTGATGACCTTTGCAGTTGTTGGTTGTAGTGATGAGGAGGAGCCATATCCAGACATGAATGGCTTTTATGAAGAAGAGCTAGCTTTGCCAGCAATGAGAATTGGAACCTTGTCTACTGATGACTTGCTGCCCCTGTGGGTTGCCCTGGAAGAAGGACTTCTTGCTGATGCTGGGCTAGATGTTGAGATTATTCCCTTTCAGTCAGGACAAGACCAGCTTGCTGCTATTACTGCAGGTGAAATTGACGGCATGATGACTGACATGGTAGTGGCAACACTTCTTTATGAAGGTGGGACTCCTGTACGAGCAATCACCACTATGCAAGGCGCCCCTGCTGGTATTGTCGTTGGTGCAGACACGAGCATTGAGTCTCTAGAGGAACTCGCAGGTGTTCCTGTAGCAATTTCTACTCCAACGGTAATCGAATATACCGCCTACAAAGCACTTACTGCTGCTGGTGTAGATTCAGATGACATTGAGTATGAAATCATTCCTAGTCTTTCTACACGCTACCAAATGCTTATGGAAGGTAATGTAGATGCCGCTGGACTGCCTTGGACACTGCTTGCTCTTGCAGAACAAGAGGGCGCAACAGTGCTTCTTGACCGTGATGAAGCGCGCGGAATCACTTCAACAGTATTAGCTTTGAGCCAGGACTTTCTTGATGGGAACCCTGTAGTAGGCGAGGCGACCACTGCTGAGGCTGCAACTGCAGCTGTTGAGGCTGTACTTGCAGAATGGGACAACGCTGTTGGAATGATTAATGCCACTCCTGATGCTTATCGTGAACTGCTTATCGAGGCAGCAAATCTGCCAGAGCCACTGCGCGACAGCTATCCTGTGCCAGAGTATCCGCTATCTCAGATTCCAAGCGCAGAACATTGGAATGATGTTCTAGAGTGGATGAGAGACAAGGGCTATCTGACCGTAGATGTTGGCTATGATGACTTGGTGTTTCAGCCATAGGATTCTCGCTAAGATGCTTAATCTTTAAGCTTGCGTGCGATAAAATCGTCGCAGAACTTTATCAGATAGACACTTTAATAGTGCCAGGCCAATGTGCTTGGCACTATTTTATTGGGATGCTTTTGTTCCGAAGTGTAGAGCAGATCCGCCAAACATAAAGCTTTTGAAACCTACGTCCTGTAGACCCCCTTCTTTCATGAGGGTTGCCAGTTCCTCTTTTGAGAGGAAGACTTCTGTTGAGTCGTTAAGCCAGCGATATTCTTCTGGTGCGCGTGAAATCATGCCGCCTATGAGGGGCATAATGTACTTGAAGTACAGGCGAAATAGGGGCTTAATTAGAGGGTTCGTTGGATAGGAAGAGTCAAGGCAGAAGAACATACCACCAGGTCGTAAAACACGAACCATCTCACGTATCGTCAAGCTGTAGTCGGGCATGTTGCGCAACCCAAAGGACACACAGCTCACGTCGAAGCTTTCACTAGGATACTCTAGCTTTGTTGCGTCTTGTACATCGACTTCGGCGTTGCTGAGGCCGGCAGTCGCAATTCTTTTGCGGGCAACTTCGAGCATATTGGGAGAAAAGTCGCTAGCGATTATACGTGTTTGAGGTAGCTCCTGAGCGATAACAATAGCAATGTCGCCCGTTCCGCTGGCGATGTCTAGTACATTCTTTGGCTGCTGCGCGACAATCCTGCGAACCATATTTTTCTTCCAGGCACGGTGTTGGCCAAAGCTGATTGCGTCATTGACTCGGTCATAGTCGGTGCTAATCTTCTGGAATATCTCATAGGCGCGTGCCGTTTTTTCTTCAGGCGTCGCTGTATGCGCAGTTACAGGTGTCGCGTTGCTGCTGGTGTGTATTTCTTCTTTCCTCATACGAAGTGTGCCCCTAATAGAATAGCTACAACGAAGGCAAGATTAACCAAGATTGCCTGAGCAACAACAGCCTTCATAACGGCAGGACGGTTCTCTGCGCTGTATGGCCCACTCCACAGTAAGCGAATTCGCTTCACGCTAAGAATGGCCGCAAGCACAATTATTGCTATGCCCAGAGGGGCAACGAAGAGACAGTATAGTGCGCAAAAGAGTAGAACTAATACTTGCAGAGTGGCAATCATAGGAGCACTCCGTTTTGCCCCTATTAGGATGGGTAGGGTGCGACGTCCCGCTTCACGGTCGCGCTCGATGTCGGAAGTGTTGTTGACCTGCATGATAAGCGCAATAGTGATAATGGGGGGGAGCGAACCCAGTACTGCAGCCCAACTGATGTGACCTGTCATGGCAAAGTAAGTCGCTACGGTAATGATTCCGCCCATCACAAAGCCTGAGACAATCTCGCCAATGGGCAGATAGCTAATGGATTTCTTGCTGCCTGAATACAGTATAAGAGTGGCAGCTCCGACGAGACCAAATAGCAGGATGAGTGGGGAGGTAAGGACCGCAATTATGCAACCAATTATTGCTGCTGCGGCTATCAGGGCAAAGGCATAGTTGCGAGCAGTTTTGGGATTGAGCTTGTGATAAATGATGGCTGCATCTGTTGTATCTACGCAGTTTTCTTCTGTGTCAGTGCCTGATTTAAAGTCGTAGTAGTCATTTAGAGTGTTTACTGCAGATTGTGCTAGGACAGCCGTAAACAACATCAACACACCTATGAGAAGAGCAAGCCAATTATGAGTAAGCAAATCAAGAGGAGTATAGTCCCTAAGCCCGATGGTCAAAGTGCCCCCAACAATAACAGGAGCAATGGCAGCTACCCAGGTGTGTGCTGACATAAGCTGCAGGGCAGCTTTTGGGCTAAGTCTTTGATAGGATGCAGCTTCAGAAGTCATAGTTGGGTAACAGTGTAACAGATGCAGGTGAAGATAAAAGGGCAAGGAAAGCATGACAAAAGAAATACTTAAGCTAGTGCCCAGTTAGACACTAGAAGGTGATATGATTTTGTGGAATAATGAATGCGTTTGCCTAGACATGAGCCATATGCTTTTGCAATGGCTTAAAAATATGAGAATGGAGACTACCTATGAAAAAAGTGCGTGTGCTATTGCTGTCGCTACTGTGCGTTGCCATGTTGGCTTTTGCATTTGCAGGCTGCAGCAATGACCCAGAAGAAGAATTGAATGGCCCTATGACTGAAGATGAGGGGCAAGTTGTTGAGCTGTTGCCAATAGCTCTGGCGACAGTTCCTTCAGATGATTTTCTGCCTTTTTGGGTTGCAGAAAATGAAGGCATTTTTGAAGAACTAGGACTCGAGGTTGAAATAATCACCTTTGCCTCTAGCCGTGAAATGCTTGCTGCAGTGACTGCAGATGAGGCTCAGGGAGCATCACTGGGGATGCTGTCAGTGTCTCAGTTAACCCTTAGTGGCATTGATACTGTTGCAGTAAGTCGCCTTGCTCCTTCACGTGGGGCAGTTGTATCTAGCCCTAATAGTGGCATTACCAGCATTGAAGAACTTGCAGATGTTCCTGTTGCTGCTGCAGAAGCAACTTTGGAAGAATACATTCTGTATCGCTCTATGACTGATGCTGGTGTTCCTGAAGATCAGATAGTACTAGAAGCCGTTGCTGACTTGCGTGCTCGTCCGCAGCTACTTATGGCTGACCAGATTCAGGCCTCAACCATGCCTTGGACTTTGGCATCAGTAATGGGAGAGCAAGGTGCCCATATTCTAGTAAACGAACAAGATATTGAAGATTTTACTTCTACTGTGCTGGGTATTCGTGCTGACTGGTTGGCGCAAGATGGTTCAGAAGAAACAGTGGGGGCACTACTGGAAGCATGGAACCGTGGAGCAGAACTTATCAACGATAATCCTGATGATTATTTAGACTTGCTGACAGAGAAGGCAAATCTACCAGAGGATTCAATTGAGGCTGGTTACACTATGCAGGTTTATGCGATGGCACAAATGCCAGATCGCCAGCAGGTAGAAGATATTCTTGAGTGGGCACACCGCATGGGATATTCAGAAGAAGTTATCTCTTACGAAGATTTCATCTGGAACCCGTAAAGGCCCAATCTCTGATTTCTGACTTGCAAATAGACAGGAATCTTGAGCCTTAGAAGTACTACCTAAAGTGACTCTGGGAGTAGTCCAGAGTCACTTTTGTTGCTTAGATTCGCAATTCATGCGTAATCTTGCTATACTATCCCCCATGTTTGCGGGGCTTGCTCTGCCGGCACGAAATTAGATAAAGTTTTTCAATCCGCTGTTGACAGCCTTATATTTCTTGGGCTAAAATAGCGGATTGCTGATTTGTTGTCTACGTATTCCTGAGGAGGAATCAACTCGTGCCAAAAAGTACCGGTTCCCCTGTTAAGTCTGAAGCCAGAAATACTTCTGTTACCAACAGAAAGAGCTTCGGAAAATCCCCGGAAATCCTAGAGGTTCCCAATCTACTCAGCATTCAAAGAGACTCCTTTAAATGGTTTCAAGAAAAGGGTCTTCGTGCTGTCTTCGATGAGATTTCCCCCATTTATGATCGTGACGAGCGCTATGCCGTCGTTTTGGGTGACTATATCTTTAGTCCTCCGAAAAACACGATAGAAGAATGTAAAGAAAAAGGTCTTACCTATCAGTCGTCTTTGCTGGCCAATGTCTCGGTCATTAATCGTGAATCTGGCGAAGAGCTGCAAAAGAATCTTATCTATCTAGGTGACTTTCCTACAATCACAGAACGCGCAACCTTTATCATTAACGGTTCAGAGCGCGTTATTGTATCTCTTCTACAGCGTTCGCCTGGCGTTTATTTCGCCATTGATGAGCGTCGTGACAAAAATGAATTTTACACAGCGGAACTAAAGCCCCATCGCGGTGCACCGCTGTCTTTTGAAATTGATCGTGTTGGTGCTATTCAGGCTAACGTAAATCGTAGCCGCAAGGTGCCTGCGACCATGTTTATGCGTGCCATGGGTATTGCAGAGACTGCTGATGAGTTCATGAAGCTCTTCAATGGCTCTGAGGTTATTGAGCGCACTTTGGCTCGTGATACAACGCATACCCGTGACGAAGCACTGATTGAGGTCTACAAGCGCCTGCGTCCCGGTGAGCATCCTACAACAGAAGCTGCTCGTACTATGCTGGAAGGTCTGTACTACAACAAGCAGCGCTATGACCTTGCACGTGTTGGTCGTTATCAGATTAATAAGAAACTAGGACTAGAGTTTGACGATGATGCTGTGGCTCTAACCCCAGAAGACATCATCACAACCATTGAATATCTCTGTAAGTTGGTAGAAAAAGTTGATGGTTACACCATTGATGATATTGATCATCTAGGTAACCGTCGTATCTCTACGGTAGGAGAGCTTATCCAGAACCAATTCCGCATTGGTCTGGCACGTATGGCTCGTACTGTTAGTGAGCGCATGACTACCATGTCACCAGAGGACATCTCTCCCGAAGCTTTGATTAATATTCGTCCTATCAGTGCAGCTATTAAAGAATTCTTTGGTTCGTCACAGCTGTCACAGTTCATGGATCAGACAAATCCTGTTGCGGGGCTTGCACATAAGCGTCGTCTTTCAGCAATTGGTCGTGGCGGTATCCGTAGCGCACGTGAGGCAAAGATTGACGTTCGTGACGTACACGCAAGTCACTACGGACGCATTTGCCCCATTGAAACCCCAGAAGGTATGAACATTGGTCTGATTGGTTCACTTGCAACCTATGCGCAGGTCAACGACTATGGCTTTATTGAGACCCCGTATCGTGTAGTGAAAAAAGGCAAGGTAACTACAGAGATTCACTATCTAACAGCAGACGCGGAAGAGCGCGAAGTTATCGCACAGGCTAATGAGCCCTTCGACTACAAGACAGGTGCCTTCCAAAATCCGCGCGTACTTTGTCGTGTAAAGGGTGCTGGTGCAGACGGACAGTTTGGTGAGCCAGAAGAGCGTTTACCGGCTGATGTAACCTACATGGATGTAAGCCCGCGCCAGATGGTATCAGCAGTAACAGCGCTGATTCCCTTCCTAGAGCACGACGATGCAAATCGTGCGCTCATGGGTGCAAACATGCAGCGCCAGGCTGTGCCTTTGCTAAAGCCCGTGTCTCCGCTTGTAGGAACAGGCCTTGAAGCAACTATTGCACAGGATTCTGGCGAAGTGGTGCTTGCACGTGAAGCAGGAACAGTTACTTATGTAGATGCAAAGCTGATAACAGTTGAGTCAGAGAGCGGCAAAGTGGAGAGCTATCCCTTGCCGAAGTTCTCACGCAGTAATCAAAGTACCTGTCTGAACTTCCGCCCTCTTGTACAACTAGGGGATAAAGTTGAAGAGACTCAGCCGCTAGCTGATGGCCCTTCAACCTGCGGTGCAGAGCTTGCCTTGGGTCAAAACCTACTAGTTGCTTTCATGCCTTGGGGCGGATACAACTACGAAGATGCGATTATCCTGAGTGAGCGTGTTGTTCGCGATGACTTGTTGACATCTATTCATATCAAAGAATATGAAATCGAGGCACGTGAAACTAAGCTAGGTCCTGAAGAAATCACACGCGAGGTTCCTAACCTGTCTGATGACATGCTGGCAAACCTTGACGAAGACGGTATCATCCGTATTGGTACAGAGGTAAATCCTGGTGATGTTCTAGTAGGTAAGGTTACTCCGAAGGGTGAATCCGGTGAACCTACTGCAGAGGAACGCCTCCTGCGCCAAATCTTTGGAGAAAAAGCACATGACGTACGTGACTCATCTCTGCGTGTACCGCACGGTGTTTCAGGTCGCGTTATCGAGATTCAGCAAGTAGACAACAGCCAAGATGGCGTTGAGCTAAAGCGTGGAGTAAACGAACTAGTTCGCGTTTTTGTTGCCCAGAAACGTAAGATTCAAGAGGGCGATAAGCTGGCAGGGCGCCACGGTAATAAGGGTGTTATTTCTAAGATTCTTCCTGTGGAAGATATGCCCTTTATGGCAGACGGAAAGCCTGTAGATATCATCTTGAACCCTATGGGTGTACCCAGCCGTATGAATGTTGGACAGCTACTGGAGACCCACCTGGGTTGGGCTGCTCATGCAGGTTGGAGTGACGACCCTAAGACAAAGAAATCTGTCGAAGGTAATATGCGCGTAGCAACACCGGTATTTGACGGTGCAAAAGAAGACGAAATCAGCGAGAGCCTGGATGCGGCAAACCGTAATCTGGAGCTGGCTTCACAGGAACGCTTTGGCGATAAGGCTATGCCAGCCTTTGTTCCAAAGATTTCACGTGAAGGTAAGATGACTCTGTACAACGGACGTACTGGTGAGCCTTTCCACAAGCCAGTAACCGTTGGTGAAATCTACATGCTGAAACTACATCACTTGGTTGATGATAAGATTCACGCACGCTCAACAGGGCCTTATTCACTGGTTACTCAACAGCCATTGGGTGGTAAGGCACAGTTTGGTGGTCAGCGCTTTGGGGAAATGGAAGTATGGGCACTGTACGCTTATGGTGCTGCTTACTTGCTGCGTGAAATCCTTACCATTAAGTCAGATGACTTGGTAGGGCGCGTAAAGGCATACGAGGCGATTGTAAAGGGAGAAAACATCCCAGAGCCAGGTATGCCAGAATCCTTCAACGTACTAGTGACAGAACTTAAAGCACTTGGTCTTAATATTGAGGCGCTTACTGATGGTGGTACCAATATTGAACTTGCAGATGCAGAATCAACTGCCAATACAGAGGCAGCATCGTTTATGGACCTAGGTGCACTGACCGACAATCTAGATGCTGACGTAGCAGCGTCTTTCCTTGAGGAAGTTGTTGCCGGGCAAGCTGAGAAGCAGACAGAGCTTATGGGTGCACTTGACTGGAGCATGGAAGATGCAGGCCCACTGAACCTTGATACTACAGAGGGAATCGGCTCAGAAGATGGTGGTGCGACAGTCCCTGTAGCCCCCGATGCTGCTGGTGCCCCTATTGCCACTGTAGGTACAGAGGTTGTGGCTCCTATCGATTTAGACCTAAGTGACCTAAGTGACCTAAGCAGCATTGACAACATTATCGCAGCCACTGATGGTAAGGCTGATGCCCTTGATTTGAAGGCTGATTCTGAAACTGTCGAAGGTGAAGCTGCAGCAGATAACGTAGAAGCTGGGAAGGAATAAAATGCCAGACATTGATGTAAGTTCATTTGACCGCTTGCGCATAAAGCTTTCCAGTACTGACGACATTCGCAGCTGGTCAAGCGGAGAAGTTAAAAAAGCTGAAACCATTAACTATCGTAGTCAAAAGCCTGAAAAGGATGGTTTGTTCTGCGAGAGAATCTTTGGACCCACAAAGGACTGGGAATGTGCTTGTGGTAAGTATCGCCGTGTGCGCTATCGTGGTGTAATCTGTGAGCGCTGTGGTGTAGAAGTCACTCGTGCTAAGGTTCGTCGTGAGCGCATGGGTCATATTGAGCTAGCTGCCCCAGTGAGCCACGTCTGGTACACCCAGGGTGTTGCAAAGCACATGAGTACCCTGCTTGACTTGAAATACAAGGACTTGGAAAAGGTTCTTTACTTTGTAAGCCCCATTGTCACAAGCGTTGACCTAGAGGCACGCGAAGAAGATGCAGCGACTCTGCGCGAAGAGATGGAAGCAAGTCTTGAAGAGTTTGCGCGTGAGCGTGACCGTGACATCATAGATATTGAACAGCGTCAGAACAAAGGTCTTGCTCTGGCTCTGCAAAGCTACGATGACTATCAGGTTGCCTGCATGATTTCAAAGGCAACAGAGGCTCGCAGCATCCGTAGTGCCCAAAAGGCCATCGTAAAGGGTGGTAAATCAGCAGAGGGTGCCCAGGAAAAGCTGAATGCCTTGATGGACAAACTTTCTCTAGCATCTCGCTTCCCAAGTGCTGCACGCACTTTAGAGGCTGTGCGCGCTGGTGAGCTTGAGTTAGACGAAGATGATGCCCTATTCCCCGACATGGAGGTAGAGGCACGTGTTAAGGCGATTATAAAAGAAGCAGAATCAGACCGCAGCGATGTTTTAGATGATTTCGAAGAGCGTTGCGAGATTCGTGAGGAAGCTTTCACGCAATTCTTGAAGCTGCAGGCCATGCAAATCTTTGACGATGAACTAGTTTATCGTGAAATGATGCGCCTCTATGGTCCACAAATCGCAGCAGATGGTACTGTGCGTGATGAGGGTTACTTCACCGGTGGTATGGGTGCAGAAAATGTGCGCGTGCTGCTATCAAACCTTGACCTGGAAGGCTTGCGCCTCAAGCTGCGTAAGCAACTAGCAGAGGTACATGCTGCAGCGGAAGATCCTACTGTAGTATCTGCTTCTACAAAGAAGATTATTAAGCGTCTATCGGTTGTAGATGCTTTTGTACAGTCAGACATTAATCCTGCATGGATGGTTATGGATGCTGTTCCTGTTATGCCGCCAGAACTTCGCCCGATGGTGCAGTTAGATGGTGGACGTTTTGCGACTTCAGACCTTAATGACCTGTACCGTCGTGTGATTAACCGTAATAACCGCTTGCGTAAACTACTTGATTTGGGTGCGCCTGACATTATCGTCAGCAACGAAAAGCGCATGCTACAAGAAGCAGTTGACAAGCTCTTTGATAACCGTCGTGATGACCGTCGTCAGGTAAAGGGACCTTCTGGTCGTGCTCTGAAGTCACTGTCACACACCTTGAACGGTAAGCAAGGACGCTTCCGCCAGAATCTATTGGGTAAGCGTGTTGACTATTCAGGGCGTTCGGTAATCGTAGGTGGTCCAGAACTTAAGCTGCATCAATGTGGTTTGCCGAAGTACATGGCGCTAGAACTCTTTAAGCCCTTCGTGATGAAGCGTCTAGTTGACCGCTACACAGAGAGTGACGGTCGTGATGGTGCGGCAAACATTAAGGCTGCGAAAAAGCTGGTAGAGCGTCAGCGCTCCATCGTTTGGGATGTGTTGGAAGAGGTTATTTCAGACCATCCAGTACTGCTAAATCGCGCCCCCACACTGCACAGATTGGGCATCCAGGCCTTTGAGCCTGTGCTGGTAGAGGGCAAGGCAATTCAGCTGCATCCTCTGGTATGTACTGCATTTAACGCAGACTTCGACGGTGACCAAATGGCGGTGCATATTCCACTGTCAACAGAGTCACAGGCAGAAGCGCGCGTATTGATGCTGTCTACCAACAATATTAAATCACCAGCGAATGGACGCCCTCTGGCTACTCCTTCG
>WQVS01000040.1 GCA_009785705.1 Coriobacteriia bacterium | reverse complement strand
TGGAGAGATACTTATAGAAGGACAAACAATAAGTTCTGTTGGCCTTGAAAAATACAGAAGAAACAAAGTAGGTATTATCTTTCAGTCATATAACCTCATACGTTATATGACTGCTTTAGAAAATGTATTAGTCGCTATGTCTATTACAGAAAACACATTACCTAAAAATCACAAAGAAATAGCTTATAACTTACTAGACTACCTAGGTATTACAAAAGATAAAGCAGATAGGTCAGTAACAAAACTATCAGGTGGAGAACAACAAAGAGTAGCTATAGCTAGAGCACTAGCTACAAATGTAGATTTAATACTAGCTGATGAACCTACAGGAAACTTAAACGAAGAGATGGAAACAGAACTTATAGATATTTTTAAGAAATTAGCTTCTGAACATAACAAATGTGTAATAGTAGTAACACATTCTACTGTTATTGCAAATCAAAGTGATGTTAGCTATAGGCTATATAAGGGAAAGTTGAGTTTAGAGCGTGAGTGACTGGCTGTAAGTGCACCTTCACAGCTTTGATGATAGAATCGGCAGGTACTGTTTCACACACGAGAAAAGAGTGAGTACGTGCCTGGAATAGGTGTTTTAGTTAATATCTCTGCCATTGTTGTGGGGTCGCTTATAGGACTTGCTGTTGGTCGCCTCATTAAAGAAAGCGTCCGCGCAGGCATCATTCAGGTGATGGGACTTGCTGTTATCGTGATTGGAGTCATGAGTTCAATCACTGGCCTGACAGGACTGTCGCAAGAATCAGGAATCCTAGGCCGCTTTTCTCTGGTAATCTTTTGCCTTTGTCTCATTATTGGTACCCTGATTGGTGAAATCCTTTCTCTAGAGACGCGCCTGAAAGTCATGGGCGAAGGCCTGCAGAAACGCTTCCAAAAAGGTCAGAAAAAAGACAACACTTTTGTAAAGGGCTTCATGACAGCATCCCTTGTTTACTGCGTAGGGGCAATGACGGTGCTGGGCCCCATTCAGGACGGTCTCGGCAACCCTGACATACTCTTAGTAAAAGCCGTACTTGACGGCACTATCTCAATCTTTTTCGCCTCAACCTTAGGCATTGGGGTACTCTTCTCAATCGTTCCTCTATTTATCCTTCAGGGAACCCTTGCCCTGCTTGCCTTCAGTGTTGGTGACGTAGTCCCCCTAGTCGCAATCACGGGGATTGAAGCCGTCGGCGGGGTACTGATTGCTGGCATCGGAATCAACCTTGCACTGGGAACAAAGTTGCGAATTGGCAATATGCTCCCTTCTGTTTTTGTGGCACTTGCAGTAGTATGGATACTAGCAGAGGTACTGCCCTACTAAGCACCGGTAACGGCCAAGCCTATTCGCGTCTGGACTATTCCTATTAAAGGAGGAGATTCCATGCGGACCGCACTTAAAAACCTTCTCTTCAATAAGCCACCGGCACATAGTCCAACTGTTGAAAGTGTCACCAGTAGCGAAGCAAAAATACGCCTCATTGCCGGCGCACGGGCGACTGAAAGTGAGCTTTTCACACAGTATAATCCCGCGGCCTACGATGGTCACAATGAAGATACTGCCCAGCTTGCTCGTGAACGTTATGGCGAAAACACCATTAGTCATTCAGAGAAGCTTTCTACCCTAAGGCAGCTTGTAGATGCCTTCATTAACCCTTTCACCATCGTACTATTTGTCTTAGCAATCATATCCTTCTTTACAGACTTCCTTCTTGCAAGCGCAGGCGAAAGGGACCTCACGGCTGTCATCATCATTTTGTCGATGGTGACTATCAGCGGACTTCTTCGCTTCGTGCAAGAATCTCGCAGTAGCAAGGCTGCAGAAGCCTTAGCAGAGATGGTAGAAACCACCGTAGACTGCATCAGGAGCTCCAACGCAGCAGAAGTACCCGTAGACGAGGTTGTCGTGGGCGACATCATCAAACTTGCAGCAGGAGACATCATTCCAGGGGACATGCGCATCCTCAAAGCAAAGGATCTCTTCGTCAGCGAATCCTCACTAACGGGGGAGTCTGAACCAGTTGAAAAATTCAGTCACCACTATCAAGGTGAGAGCAGTAATCCCCTAGATAGCGACAACTTGGCCTTTATGGGTTCCAGTGTTATCTCGGGTTCTGCAATAGCCCTCGTGCTTACCGTTGGCAAAGACACTTACTTTGGACAGGTTGCTGCCGCTGTTGCGGGCAAGGGGATACAGACCTCCTTCGAAAAGGGCGTAAATTCAGTATCGTGGGTACTGATTCGCTTCATGCTAATAATGGTGCCTGTTGTGCTAGTGCTGACAGGCTTTACAAAAGGGGACTGGACTAGCGCGATGCTCTTTGCTCTTGCCGTGGCGGTAGGTCTTACGCCAGAGATGTTGCCCATGATTGTCTCGGGAAACCTGGCAAAGGGCGCTGTCGCCATGTCGAAAAAGCGCGTCATTGTAAAGAGCCTTAACTCGATTCAAAACTTTGGCAGCATGAACATTCTCTGCACCGATAAAACAGGCACACTGACTGAAGATCGCATTGTCTTAGAGTACTCACTCAACGTATTGGGCGAAGAAGATAACCGTGTTCTAAGGCACGGCTTCTTGAACAGCTACTTTCAGACGGGCTTTCGTAATTTGCTGGACCGCTCCATCATCAAGCATGGAGACAGCCACGATATGGCTGACCTGCGCAATCGTTATTCTAAAGTCGATGAAATTCCCTTTGACTTTACCCGTCGCCGTATGAGTGTTGTGGTAGAAGACATGCAGGGTAAGCGCCAAATGATTACCAAGGGCGCTATTGAAGAGATGCTTCTAGTGTCAAAGTATGTTGAATATGACGGAAAGATTGAGCTACTGACAGATGAAATGGCTCACCGAGTGCTAACTACGGTCAAGCGCTACAACGCAGAAGGTATGCGCGTGCTGGGTATCTCTCAGCGTAGCCATGATTTGCCTGAAGTGGGGGAGTTTGACCTTGCCAGCGAATCAGATATGGTGCTGATGGGCTACCTAGCTTTCTTAGACCCCCCAAAGGAAAGTGCACGGGCTGCCATCGAGGCATTGCATGACTATGGTGTTGCGGTAAAGGTTTTAACGGGTGACAACGATGCAGTGACTCGTAAGGTATGCCGTGATGTGGGGATTGGAGTTGACGGTGCTGGCGATGCGGTAGGTATGCTTCTGGGCGCTGACATTGAAGGCATGACCGATAAGCAGCTTGATGCCACCGTTGCAGATATTGACGTATTTGCAAAGCTGTCCCCGCAGCAAAAGGTGCGTATTGTTCAATCACTGCGTCGCACAGGAAGTACGGTTGGTTTCTTGGGGGACGGCATCAATGATGCAGCCGCCATGAAAGAGTCTGACGTGGGCATCTCTGTCGACACTGCTGTCGATATTGCAAAAGAGAGCGCCAATATCATTTTGCTTGAAAAGGACCTGATGGTATTGGAACAAGGCGTTATTGAGGGTCGTAAAGTGTACGGGAACACCATCAAGTACATTAAAATGACAGTCAGTTCAAACTTTGGCAATATGTTTAGCGTGCTTGCGGCTGCTGCTTTCTTGCCCTTCCTGCCTATGCTGCCCTTGCAGATTCTTGTCCTCAACCTAATCTATGACATTTCTTGTACGACAATGCCCTGGGATAATGTTGACGAAGAATTCTTGAAGAAGCCTCGTGGTTGGGATGCTAGTTCTGTGCAGCGCTTCATGGTATGGCTCGGTCCTACGAGTTCAATCTTTGACATCGCGACCTTCTTGGTGATGTTCTTTGTGATTGGCCCTGCCGCTTTTGGTGGCTCATTCTTTTCTCTGGAACCAGCAGCACAGCTAGGTTTCATTGCCTTGTTCCACGGGGCATGGTTTGTTGTATCTCTCTGGACGCAAACCTTAGTCATTCATGCCTTGCGCACTCCAAAAATCCCCTTCCTTCAATCACGAGCATCTTGGCCAGTAATCATCATGACCAGCCTAGGAGTCATAGTAGGAACAGTGCTACCTTTCACAGCACTCGGTGAGCGCATTGGCTTTACGGCACTGCCCCTAAGCTTCTTCGTCTTTCTGGCACTAGTCTGCGTGCTGTACTTCCTGCTAATAACACTAGTAAAGAAAGCCTTCGAGCGCAGATTCGGCGAACTTCTCTAGGATAGCTTTCTATATAGAAGTAACAAATATAGATGATTTGCTCTATGTCAGAATAGTCTTGTATAATGCAATGTGATGTCAATAGGCACAATTCGCTATTGGACTGATAAAAGTACGCCTGCTGTGCAGTGTAGTGAGAGACTCAGCATGTGTTGAACAGGTGATACTAGAATAGGTAATTTGACACCATGGAAATGACTGTGCGGAATTTTTCCTTCAAGGCAGGACTAGTTTATGTGCTAACTTTCATTGTGGCGCTACTAGGTTCCATCCTTGCGCTTACGGGCTTTGCTTTGGACGCAGGGGCTGTATCTAGCACTAACAGAATGCCCATGTATGCCTGGGGACAAGGTTCCCCCGATCCAGCGCATACCCCCACAAGAATGGGGGATGATGACTGGATTGCATCTGCAACCGCTGCTGGCGGCTTTTATGCCATTAATGCTGATGGCTACCTTCATGCTTGGGGCGCCCTCAGAAGTGCTCATCAAATGGGTCAAGGTGGAACTGGAACAGGGACACTGACAGAGCCTACGCAAATTGGAACTGCCAGCAACTGGACAATGGTTTCTGGAATGGCTAACAATGTCGCAGCCATAAATGATGATGGCGAACTATTTCGCTGGGGAACAGCAAGCGCGGGTTTTCCTGCCCAGAGTGTACCAACTCGGATAGGAGCTGCCAATAACTGGACTTATGTTTCAGTAAGTGGGGGAGGTGCAGGTTCGAATCTTTTTGCAATAAATGCCGATGGCGAACTTTGGGTTAGGGGGGCAAATGGTTTTGGTCAACTGGGTACTGGCACTATCATTCCGGCCAATGTTTTAACCAGAGTTGGCGACAGGTCTGACTGGGCGAGCGTTTCAGCAGGACACTCCTTTACTTTTGGAATAACAGAGAACGGATGGCTTTGGGGTTGGGGCAATAATGGCAATGGACGAACTGGTCTAGGCATTACTACGGGTAACACACTTTCTCCGACAAGGATAGGAACTGCCAACAATTGGGTAGAAGCAAGGGCAACTATCAACTCCCTGAATGGAGCAGCTCTCAATTCGGATGGTGAACTCTTTACCTGGGGTAATGCTACTTCTGGTGCGCTAGGTAATGGCACAACCGTGGGAGATATTTCTTCTCCTCAGCGTGTAGGAACTGCTTCAAATTGGACATCTATTAACGGCGGCTCTTCTCACTTTCTTGCAGTCAATTCGGATGGTGAGCTATGGTCATGGGGAGCTAATGGTCAAGGGCAACTTGGCTTGGGTGACACAGAAAACAGAAATGTTCCTACTTTTGTGCTACAGACCTATGGCTTTAACTCAGCTGCGCGTGGTGGTGGTAACCGCTCTCTAATGCTTCTTAGAACTACTCCAGCAGAGGGCGAACACTTCCTTACTAAACATCTTCAGAAGCCAGAAGGAACTCCCATTCCTAGCAAATCCTTTACCTTCACCTTTGAAGGACATAGCTTTAATGACGATATCGCAGATGCGGGTCTTGTGCCCACTATTCCTAATCGAATTGTAAGTATCAATGCTACAAGCTCCTCTACGACTGCTGATGACATCACCATCGCAACGGCCAGAGTAGATGCATTGGCTGATATAGAATTTGACCGCGAGGGAGTGTTCTCATTTATCGTGAGAGAACTGTCAGGCTCCTCTAATACACTTGCACCTTCGACCATGGCATATTCTTCTGCTGAATATGAAATGAGAGTCTATGTAAATCTAGACACAACAGGACCTGCGGGTGGCTATTATATTGATGCCGTAAACATTATTCCACGCATCGTAGACAATGATGCACAGACTCCAGGTGTGATAACGGAAGACCTCCTCTTCACTAACGTCTACACTCCAGAACAAGTAAGTTCTTATCCAAGCACAAGAACGGTTAGAGTGGACTTCTTTGAGGCAAGTGTGGACACTGCACGAGTGACCCATAGTTATATTTATGACCTTAGTGTCGGTACGACAATCACTTTGGACATGATAACAATTCCGACAGGTTTTCCTCGCGCGAATTTCTATCCAGGAATTCTCTACGACCTTGACGTAGTGGTCACTGATACGGGTGATACTGTAGTAAGAGTAATTTTCCCTCCGATGGAAATATCTGTGCCACCTACTCCAACACCTCCAACACCTCCGACCCCTCCAACACCACCTGTTGATGATGGCGAAGAGGGAGGAACTCCTCCTCCAGGAAATGATGACGAAGAGGTCTACACTCCTCAGGAAGATGCTGATGATTCAGAAGAGACAACAGCCCCAGTGTCTGCTCCAAGTAATGAGGGCACTAGGAGTGCTGATACAGGGCCAAAGACGGGCGACTGGACTAATTCTAGTGTGCACATTTTGAACATGATTGCAGCAGCAATGCTGGCTCTGACTGTAGTCTATAAACTCAGTTCTTCTGGCAGATTAGCGATACGCAAGTCAAGATAACCTTACAAGTAGAAGGTATCTACACAGCGCAAACAGAAGGCTGCACCTTAAAATTGGGTGCAGCCTTCTTGCTGTCTTATGCACGATACGCACTTGCTACCTTTGCGCCCTGAGTTACGTGAGCATTTCACTTTTACCAAATCAGTGTGGAGGCTGGGCGACCGAAAGGTGCTAGGGGTATACTGTGTAGGTTATGAACACAGCACCAATCGGCATATTTGACTCTGGGCTCGGGGGGCTTACTGTTGCAAGGGAAATTGCGCAGTTGCTGCCTCATGAATCGTTAATTTACCTAGGTGACCAGGCGCGTTGCCCCTATGGTCCTCGTGATGCTTCTGAGATTCAAGGTTACGTTCATCAAATTATCAGTTTTCTTCAAAAGCAGCAGGTGAAACTTATTGTGATTGCCTGTAATACGGCAACTTCCTGTGCGCTTGAAGGTGCAGTGCGGCAAAGTAAGGTGCCCGTTATTGGAGTCATCAACGCAGGGGCACGCGCTGCTGCACAAGGCACTCAGCCGGGAACAGTGGCAGTAATTGGAACACAGCGAACTATCGAATCAGAGGCTTATCCAAAAGCCATGGCTGAAATGAATGACAAGATTAAAGTGATTGGGCGCGCTACTCCAAAATTAACCACTATTGTGGAGTCTGACCAGGAAGAAGCGGCGACCACGCAGTGTCTACAAAAATCTGGAGAACACTACGACTTGATTGAAGGTTATCTGCGCCCCTTGCTTGACCAAAATCCCGATGCGCTTTTGCTGGGCTGTACCCATTATCCTATTTTGTCATCAGCCCTTCAGGCAGTGGCAGGTGCAGAGATACAGATGATTTGTTCTGCGGCCGAAGTGGCTAAAGAAGTGAAGCAGACCCTGAAGGGCTCTAGTCAGTTGGCTCACGCAGATGAAGGTGCCAACTCTGAGGCAGCCACTAAATCCATCAACAGCTCGACCTATACCTTTTACACAACAAGCAATGACACAGAGACCTTTGCCCAAAAGGGTTCACGTATATTTGGAAAAGGCTTAGGCGAAGTACGTCATGTCAGTGTTGCAAAATTAGAAGAAAGCTAAATCAAGAGGAGTAATAGTCCATGCTAAAGCGAGCACATAATAGAGAAATAAGTGAAATCCGCCCCCTAGAAATCCAGCGCGGATTCCTAAACCACGCAGCAGGGTCTTGCATGATTACTGCTGGTGGCACCCAGGTTCTCTGTGCTGCTAGTATTGAGGAAAATGTTCCTGGTTGGCTTGCAGGCAAGGGGCAAGGCTGGGTGACTGCAGAATACTCACTACTTCCCGCAGCGACTCACAGCAGAAATCGTCGTGAGCGCAGGGGCGCAAAGGGTCGCACGCTAGAAATTGAGCGCCTTATTGGGCGATCACTGCGCACCGTAGTAGACCTAGATGCACTGGGAGAGATTACGGTAACTTTAGACTGTGATGTGATACAGGCAGATGGCTCAACACGTTGTGCTGCCATCACAGGCGCCTACATAGCACTTGCAGATGCTCTCGCACAGTGGCGTGAAGCGGGCAAGTTGCACAGCAATCCGCTAACAGGACAGGTAGCAGCAGTAAGTGTAGGCATGGTAGATGGGGTAGTGCTCTCTGACCTTGACTACAGCGAAGATTCTCGCGCAGAAGTAGACATGAATGTAGTGGGTGACGACAAGGAGCGCTTCATAGAAATCCAGGGAACAGGTGAACAGCTAGCCTTTACCCGCCATCAGCTAAATGGAATGCTTAACGTAGCCCAAGCAAGCTTGGAGGAGTTGTTAGCCCTTCAACGCGAAGCTCTGAGAGGTGTATAGACGGTGCCTAGCCGTCACTTCAAAGGACTCACGTGCGCTGCACGCTTCGCCTTTCGTAATAGCGCCTATGTACTCATCTATACACCCCTCAAAATAGAAGTGAATGATAAGGAGGCTAGGTGTCGCCTAATCATTTTGTTAAAGATGGAGGTTTACTTAAATGCCCTTTATGACCCCCACTATAGTAGTAGCCACAAACAACAAGGGGAAGCTTGCTGAAATCCAGTCTGCGGCGCAAGAGGCTGGGCTTGACTATACTTTCCGTGCCATCTTTGACCTGTTGCCAGACTGGGAGTCGCCCATAGAAGACGGCGATACTTTCGAGGCAAATGCAAGCATCAAGGCACAG
Source organism: Coriobacteriia bacterium (assembly GCA_009785705.1). GTDB lineage: Bacteria > Actinomycetota > Coriobacteriia > WRKU01 > WQUG01 > WRBW01. The sequence continues at coordinate 2,828 of WQVS01000040.1, read as the reverse complement.
GCTGGACATACTGCACTAGGCCTGCCAACATTGGCTGATGATTCGGGACTTGTGGTGGATGCTCTAGATGGTAGGCCAGGGGTATATTCCTCATCCTTTGGGGGAGTAGAAGGCGACGATGCCCTCAACAATGCAAAGCTGCTAGCAGAGCTCTCAGAAAAGAAAGACCCATCTGCCCGTAGTGCCCGCTTCCTCTCAACACTCGTGCTAGTAGGACTAGATAGCCTACTTCCACACGCACCTACTCATATAATCGCAACAGGTGCCTGTGAGGGCACAATTGCCTTTGAAGCAGCGGGGGATAAAGGCTTTGGCTATGACCCACTGTTCTTGCCACAAGCAAGTCCTGGGCGCACGATGGCAGAGTTAGATATGCAAGAGAAAAACGCCATAAGCCACAGGGGTTATGCTCTCGAAGATTTAATGAAACGGCTTAAGAATTTGTAAGTGAAGCATCACTTGCGAATACTTCTATTGAGTGGAGTACAGAGAGGTCAAAAGTAGTTCGAGCAAATATAGGCTACTTCATCAGTAGCTCAATAGCCTTGTTTAGTTCTTCAATAGTTTTCTTGTCACCTGTTTCAACGGCCTCAACAATGCAGTGATCCAAGTGGTCTTTCAAGATAACTTCACAGGTACTATTAATGGCGCTACGCACAGCAGCCAATTGAATCAACACCTCAGCACAGCCACGCCCATCTTCAACCATGCCACGCACAGACGTCAAGTGGCCAATGGCACGCGACAGTCTATTGAGCACAGCCTTCGTATGTGCATGTGAATGAGTATGCCCACCACCTTGTTTGTGGGAGTGATTATGACTATGGTTCTGTAAATCCTTGCACATGTGTAAATCCATTCACTAGTGTTGATTTTGCCACTTAGGTCTATTATGATGCTCTTGCAGCCTGATGTTGCAGGCGATTCAATCCAGCCCCAGAAGGGGTGTGAGAATTATGGCAGAAGCATTAATTGTAATAGCACTTGTGCTGACAGTGGTGCGAGAAGCCATTAAGTTGATACGACTTATTATTGAGCGTAAACAACAGAATCGCCACAGCTAAGCCGTAGCGATTCAAACCCAAAATTAGGGGCGAACCGTCTGCGACCAATACATCAGGCTGCTCCTGTACTCATTCTAACAATTCCTTGCTTAATCCACAACAACAATTCTCTGTCCCTTCACTTCGACAATGCTGGACTTTACGCCATAGATGTCAAAGATTGCCTGTTCGGTGATACTTGATTTGTCCCCGTAGCTATAAACTTCACCATCGTGCATGAGTAAGAACTTATCACAGTAGCGCAGGGCATGGCTAACGTCATGCAATACGACTAAAACGGTAATCTGATGCTGTTTGGCGATCTCTTGAACAAAGGACAAAACGGCATGTTGATTCTTGGGGTCAAGATTGCTGGTTGGCTCGTCTAATAGTAGTACCTTAGGTTCCTGTACCAAAGCGCGTGCCAACATCACTTTTTGCAGCTCTCCTCCAGATAACTCGTCAATGCTGCGCAGCTTAAAGTCTTCAAGTCCCATGTGTTCAATGACGGCATTGCACTTGTCGATATCTTCGTCACTTAATGCCCACTTAATGTAGGGCTTTCTGCCCAGTAAGATGGCGTCAAAGACGGTAATCTGGTTCGCCTCACTTTTCTGCGCCACATAGGACATAGTGCGAGCACGCTCATTGCGTGACAGCTCAAAGAAGTTTTGCCCATCCACAAACACTTCGCCTGATTGTGGTGACTGGATTTTAGCAACACAAGTAATCAGGGTACTTTTTCCCGCGCCATTGTTTCCTAGAATGGCTACACACTCACCCGCTTTAGCTTCAAAGCTTACTTCGCTCAAGACTGTCTTATTACCATAGGACTGTGTAATGCCTTGGACTGAAATCATGGGGAAGTCATTCATTTGCTTTTCTGCAGAACCCTCTATTAGGCTAGTTGTCAATTTCATATTGTCCGCTTACCTTGCCTGATAATCAGATAGAGGAAGAGAGGCGCACCCATAAATGAAGTGAGGGCACCAATCGGTAGTATTGCAGGGGAGGCTATCATGCGTGATGCAATATCTGCGACTAAGATGATAATCGCCCCCATCAGGGCTGAACAGGGGATGAGGAAGCGGTAGTCATTACCAATAAAGCGGCGTACAATATGGGGGGCAATCAGTCCAATAAAGTTAATTGTTCCCACAAAGGCAATAGCGACTGCTGAAATTAAAGTACTCATGGTCATGCCAACTAATATGGTGGTATCAACGTTTACCCCAAGACTCTTTGCTGTGCTTGTACCGGACTCGATGGCATTGTAATTCCACCGGTTATAGACAAAGTAGAGAAAGGCAATCGCGTTAAAGGCGAAAATGATGGCGATTTCGGTCCATCCTGCTCTTCCTAGATTGCCAAAAGTCCAGTGAACGATGGACGCAATTCTGATGTCATCTGCAAAGTACTGTATAAGCGCTGTACCCGCACTGAAAAGGGCGCTTAGTGCGACCCCAGCTAGGATGAGGGATGTTGGACTGACTCCGCTAATGCGTGCTAGTAGCAAGATTACTGCCGTGGTAGCAATGCCGCCTAGAAAGGCGAAAACAACCACAAGGTAGGGACTGGTGATGGTATGGGTGACGGCAGAAGCAGCACCCAGTTGAACACCTGCCTGAAAAAATACAATGGCGACTGCTGCCCCAAAGGATGCTCCTTGAGCAATACCTAGGGTAGAGGCTGATGCCAGGGGATTACGTAATACGTTTTGCATGATACCGCCCGCCATGGCAAGCGCGATACCTACGCCGACCCCTGTTATGATTTGAGGGATGC
>WQVS01000039.1 GCA_009785705.1 Coriobacteriia bacterium | reverse complement strand
TGCGGCTGACCTGCCCGCTTCAAGAGAGCATGCTTGGCATGCGTGGCTACCCATTACTCAGGGCTGTGATAATTTCTGCACTTACTGCATCGTGCCTTACGTGCGTGGACGAGAGATTTCACGCCCCTTAGAAGATGTGGTGGCACAGGCAGAAGCTTTAGTAGCAGACGGTGTTCTAGAAATCACCCTCTTGGGACAAAATGTGAACAGCTATGGTCGCGATCTTGAGGCTTCTAAAGATGGTGAACCGCTTTTTGCAGAAGTCTTAAAAGCCGTTGCTGCGACAGACATAAAGCGCTTGGGCTTTGCAACCAGCCACCCTAAAGATTTGTCGCAAGAGACTATTGAAGTTATGGCAAACACTCCCAATATTTTGCATCACCTGCACCTGCCTGTGCAATCAGGTTCGAATAAGGTGCTTGATGACATGAGTCGCTGCTATACGCGTGAAGAATATCTGGACTTAGTCATGCGTCTGCGTGCTGCCATTCCCAACATCGCTCTGTCAACAGATATGATTGTGGGCTTCCCTGGAGAGAGTGAAGCAGACTTTGAGGATACTTTGGCTTTAGCAGAAGAGGTCGTCTATGACCAGATGTTTACCTTTCTTTACTCAAAGCGCGAAGGAACTCCTGCAGCAACTATGGAGGGTGAAGTACCGGCAGATATTGCACAAAAGCGCTTCGAGCGTTTAGTAGAGTGTGTCCAGGCCAGTGCTCGAAGCTGCAATGAGCGCCTGGTAGGCAGCACACAGGAAGTGCTTATCGAAGGCACATCGAAGCGTGATTCAAGTATGCTTGCAGGTAGAACCTTTGGTGCAAAAGTAATGCACATTCCTTTACCAGAGGATGCAGATATCAATGATTTTGCTGGACAAATAGTTTCTGCAAAGGTGACAGAAGCAAGCACTTGGTTTTTACGCGGAGAATTGCTAGATGTAGAGGTTTGATTGCTTGTGATGTCTGAACCTACAGTCGCAAGGGATGTCGTCAAGGATAGGGCGATAATTGCCATTGTTGGACCGACGGGTGTAGGCAAGTCAAATGTTGCCCAAGAACTAGCCCTGCACTTAGGCGCAGATGTATTATCTGCAGACTCAATGCAGATTTATCAGGGTATGGATATCGGTACAGCGAAAGTCCCGCAAGCTAAGCGTCTTGTCTTGCATTTTGGTCTTGATTTAGTCAAGCCTTCCTCTTCATATTCTGCTGCAGAATATCAGTCGTATGGACGTAGCGTGATTGAAGAATCTGTAAGTGTGCGTAATGGTCAGCCACCCATTATCTGCGGAGGAACAGGACTCTATTTGCGCGCACTGTTAGATGACTTCGATTTTGCAGGTCTGGATGAAGAAGAACAGCAAAAGCACGCTAGGCTAAGACAAGAGTATGAACATCTGCTAGAAGAAATCGGAGCGCAGAGACTGCACGACCTGCTGGTCACTCGTGATTCAAGAGCAGCCAGAGAAATCCATCCCAACAATGCCAGACGCACCATTCGTGCCTTAGAACTTTGGGAGGCAGGGGATAGTTACGCTGACATCAAGCAGGAATTCAAGAAGCGCAACAGCTATTACCCAACCCTTTGGATAGGCCTAAACTGCGAGCGGGAACTGCTCTACCAGCGCATAAATCAGCGTGTAGATGACATGATGCAGCAAGGCCTGCTGCAGGAAGTGGACAGACTCCTCCAGGAAGGTTATCGTGATGCTTTGACGGCACAACAGGCAATAGGCTATAAGGAGCTTGTGCCCGTGTTAGAGGGCAGCGAAGACCTAGAAACTGCGGTAGCAGCGATTAAGCAAGCAACTCGCCGCTATGCGAAACGGCAACTATCTTGGTTTCGCGGTGACCCGCGTATACAGTGGATAGAAAATGACAATATGACCACTCCTGAAGTGCTTGAACAGATACAGGGATTGGTCGAAGACTATAATGGTAAAAACCTGTTAAGCAAAATCTAATTAGGAAAAGGGAAGTTGATGAGACGCACATTTACCAAATTGCAGGGACTAGGCAATGATTTTATCTTGTTTGACGATATGGCAAAGCAGAGTGGAGACAGCTGCGTTAAGTTAACTCCAGAGATTGCACTTAGCCTGTGCGACCGTAGATTTGGTATTGGTGCAGATGGCGTATTTAACCTGCGCACTGCCTTAGACCAAGATGTTGCAGATATCCGCTGGGATTTTTACAATTCAGATGGTAGCGTTGCAGAGATGTGTGGAAATGCTGTGCGCTGCGTAGCGCGTTATGTCTTTGAAAGGGATCTATGGCCCCTTGTTAATGCCGATGATTCAGGCACAGAACTCAGTTACGGAGAATTGCGCATAGAGACGCTAGCTGGAGTCAAATCCATTGGATTAGAACTAGATGAAGGCGGACAGTTCTTAGGAGCGCGTGTAAACATGGGAATCGCAGAAATTGATAGTGACGTGCAGTTAAATGGACGCACCTACTCTCGCATTTCAATGGGCAACCCTCATGCCGTAACTTTTGTAGAGGATTTGCCAAAGGAGTTCGGTACAGCACCTGTAAGTACTGAAGGTCCAACTATTGAGACTGATTCAGTGTTTCCTCATAAAACCAACGTGGAGTACGCAATCGTTGAGAGCAGGGATCGTATTCGTATGCGCGTATGGGAACGTGGGGCAGGAGAAACCTTAGCTTGCGGCACAGGAGCTTGTGCAACTGCAGTAGCAGCCTATCAAAAAGGACTGTGTGACGATAAGGTAGTGCTAGATCTATTGGGCGGCCCGCTGACTATAGAGATAACTCCAGAAAACCGAGTATTTAAAACAGGCCCTGCAGAAATAGTGTTCACAGGCGTTATCGACCTAGACTGCACCCCCTGCGATAACCCCTGTTAAAGATTTGATATGTAGATGAAGCTGCTCAGTTCCAAGCAAAACAGCTTTCAAGATATATTCATTGCAAATATCTTGCGCTCTTTTGCTATCTGGGTAGCCATGCTTCCTCTGGTGCTCCTGTCGATTATAGCCATCTTCTTTCCTTTGGCTCTGATTGGGTATGTTCTATTGGGGCGTAAGTACCTAATTGTGCTGCCTAGGCTGAATCCGCTCTCAGTGTTGTTGCCCTCGCTGATATTGGCGATATTATTTACTATTACCTTGATGGCAGGGTGGTATGTGCCAGGATCAGAGAATCTTAGCGCTCTTGCGATACTTAATCTTTCATCAATTTATTTGGTAAATTTGCTGGTCATGATTCCAGCCAGTGCAGCTTTCACTGATGCATACATGCCTCAAATTGTTCTAGCAGCAACGATTGTTCCGTCGCTTTTTATGTATCTAGGTCTGCTACTAAAAATGCATCAAGAAAATAAATCCACAGGATAATTTCATCGCTTTGTCCTTGTTTCCATCTGGTAATGGAACGTGTGCTAATGAAATTTTTCTATAAACTTGCGCTACAATGAAACAGTGGTAAAAATCATATCTAAAACCCAAGCAATATAAGGAATTTGAATGAAGGGATTTTCATGACACAAAAATTTGCAGCTAAACGTTTGGACAACTTGCCTCCGTATCTTTTTGCAGAGATTGACCGCCAAAAGGCAGCACTTCTTGCAGAAGGCCATGATGTGATCTCCTTGGGCATTGGTGACCCTGATAAGCCAACGTTTCAGCATGTTATTGATGAGATGATTGAGGCAGTGCAGCGCCCAGCGAACCATCAGTACCCTTCATATGAGGGTTCTTTGGCATATCGCACAGCTTGCGCTGAGTTTATGCAGACCCGCTTTGATGTGAAGGCTGACCCTGTGACTGAGGTATTGGCCTTGATTGGCTCGAAAGAGGGGATTGCAAACCTGTTCCCAGCATTTGTTGACCCAGGTGCGTACACCTTGATTCCTGGTGTTGGCTATCCTGTGTATGACGGTGGTGGAATCTTGAACGATTCACTGTCATGGTGGATGCCGATGTCAGAAGAAAATGATTTTCTAGCAGACTTCGAGGCGACTCCTGCTGAGGTGCTGGAAAAGGCTCAGATGATGATTTTGAGCTATCCCAATAACCCGACATCAGCGGTTGCGACTCCTGAATATTTCGATAAGGCTATTGCCTTTGCGAAAAAGCATAACCTGCTACTGGTTCATGATAACGCTTACTGCGACATTGCTTATGATGGCTACGTGCCACCGAGCATCCTTGAGCGTCCTGGTGCTATGGATTGCTGCATAGAGATTCTCTCTGCCTCTAAGTCATACAATATGACAGGTTGGCGTGCTGCTTTCGCAGTGGGTAATGCTGATGCGATTAGAACTTTGGGTATTGTGAAGTCTAATGTAGACTCTGGTATCTTTACTGCAGTACAAGAAGCTGCAGCTCTTGCCTTTACTGGTCCGCAAGACGAGGTTAAAAAGATGTCAGACCTTTATGAGCGTCGTCGCAACATTGCTATGACTGCTTTAGACGAAATGGGTCTGGAATATCACTATCCGCGCAGCACTATCTTTATGTGGGTTAAAGTTCCTGATGGTTATACATCTGCGGAGTATGTCACAAAGATACTAACGGAGGCTCATGTAATAGTTGCTCCAGGCAGTGCCTATGGCCCAGAAGATGGGGAAGGTTACTTCCGTATCTCACTGGCCTGCGAAGACGATAGAATCGTAGAAGCCTTTGAGCGAATGAAAAAGCTAGCCTAATTACATCAGACATCCAATTTCCGCACTTACTTATGAAGAATAAATGCTCACGTAGCTCCAGTACGCTCCGCTTTATTCTTCATAAGTAAACACGAACCTTGAACGTCTGGAGCACTTAGGTGTGCTACTGCAAAAACTAAGAGGAGTACTTATTCGGTGTGCCCCTTTATAGGAGTTTAGTACCTATGGAAGAGATTACTAAGAAAAATGCGCGAGCCATTCTGGTTGGGCTTGATATTACCTCTGAGAAGAATGCCCTGTCGAGCTGGGATATTGATAGTTCACTAGATGAGCTAGAGCGCCTGGCTTCGACGGCAGACGTTGACGTTGTCTGCCGTCTTACCCAAAGGCTAGCTTTGCCTGACACACGCAGCTTTATTGGTAGTGGCAAAGTTAAGGAATTGAAGACTTTGCTAGAGGCTCATGAAGTTCAGTTGCTTATATTTGACGATGAGTTATCGCCACGCCAACAGGTAAACTTGCAGAACGATCTTTCTGAAGAGGATGCCCTAGAAGAGGACCGCGTTCAAGTGATGGATCGTACTGCTCTGATTTTAGATATCTTTGCTTCGCATGCTACGACACGTGAAGGTAAGTTGCAGGTAGAACTTGCAACGGTTCAGTACGAAATGCCCAGACTACGAGGCAAGTGGAGCCACCTTGAAGCCGAAAAACTTGGTGGTGGGGTAGGCGCACGCTTTGGTATGGGTGAGAGTCAGTTAGAGGCTGACCGCAGACTACTCGGTAAGCGCATGTCAGACTTAAAGCGCGAAATCAAACGCGTAGCTGTAGAGCGTGAGACACAGCGAAGCAAGCGTATGGCATCAGGCATCTTTAAGGTGTCGCTAGTGGGTTATACCAATGCTGGTAAATCTACTTTACTTAATGCCCTAACGGATGCAAACGTGTTGGCCTACGACAAGCTGTTTGCAACTTTAGACTCAACTACCCGCAATCTAGCACTTACAAGTGGGCGCGAGATTACTCTGACAGATACCGTTGGATTTATTAACAAGCTACCACATGGCTTAGTTGATGCCTTCAAGTCAACATTAGAGGAGGTCAATCAGGCAGACATGTTGTTGCATGTGGTGGATGCTTCCTCTGACAATGCGGAAGGTCAGATAACTGCAGTAGAAGAAGTACTGCGTGAAATAGGTGCAATCGACAAGCCAACGCTCTTGGTATTTAACAAAATTGACAATGTCTGCGAAGAAGGTGAGCAGAGACTCGAACGCTTCAAGGAGCTTTATCCAGGTTGTGAAATGATTTCGGCTCACAAGAAACAAGGCTTAGAAGAGCTGCTTTTAGCAATTGAGCGTTATGCAGCCAAGAGTGCAACCCTTATGGACGTCTTGATTCCCTTCACAAGGGGAGAATTAGTTCAGCTGGCTCATACACGCACCACCATTGTTGAAGAGTCTCATATAGCAGAAGGTACACGTATGACCTTGCGTGTACCTAAAGATTTGGTAGGCCAATTCAATCCCTTTGCACAGGAACAATCTAAACACTCAGATTCCAGCGTCGGGTAACAAAATCTATCCGTTTACTTAGCTAAGTAGGCTTCACAGCAGATTTTGTAAGCCTTCTCGCCCCTGAAGGCCTTGAGTACCTCTGTGGGTCGGTCCCAAGACACAAAAAATCCCAGCTATGCACCTAAGTACAGCTGGGATTTTCAAATTCGAAGAAGAGTGACTAGGCGATAGACCTTATCAGTGCAATAACTTTACCTGCGATAGTGAGGTCACGAGTGATGATTGGCTCTAGTGCATCATTTTCTGGCTGCAGACGAACAGCATCATTTTCTTTATAGAAGGTCTTGACCGTGGCCTCGTCTTCAAGCAGAGCAACGACAATATCCCCGTTTTCTGCGGTATTTTGTACGCGCACGATAACTAAATCGCCATCAAAGATTCCAGCCTGAATCATGGAGTCACCTTTGACGCGCAACATAAAGCTTTCACCTTTAACCATAGAGGCAGGCAAGGGAATAGTATCTTCACGATTTTCGTCAGCCAAGATAGGAGTGCCAGCAGCTACTGCTCCAACCAGAGGGACAGGAACAACCTCTTCCATATCATATTCAGGACTATGTTGTATGCGATCCATGTCATGCAGGATACGCAGCGTACGTGATTTTGAGCCTGCACGTTCAATATAGCCCTTTTCAACAAGCTTCATGAGGTGAGATTGAACAGTGGCTGTTGAGCTAACACCAACACCATCGCGGATTTCACGAACGCTAGGGAAGTATCCTGTTTCTTTATATGTTTTGAGAATGTAGTCATATACGACTTTTTGGCGCTTTGTTAATTCTGGTCTGGTGTCAGACATAGGGTCCTCCTGAGTTTGTTCTGAAATCTAAATAAGCGATAGATTCGATTATAAATGATTTTTAGAAATATTTCAAACAAATGTTCTGAAATCTATTGACACAATACAATTGTTCGGATAATTTAGTATACACTAAAAGAACGAACAATTGTACTTTGAGTACAAATGTACAGAAATGATTCGGCAAAAGTTCGACTGAAGGAGCATGAGTGGCATGAAGACACTAGTAAAGAACACTATGAAGTCAATAAATAAAACTCCATCCATAGGTTTCGTAGAGGTGATACTGGCCATGCTAGCCCTAGCAATTATTTTCCTACCCCTGTACTAAGCTTCCCCCCATTAGCTTAGTGCTTCACCTGTTGGGGCATGATTAGATAATTTCGAACTGGCAATGTCAGTTTGGAATCCTTCGATTCTTATCTAATTGTGCCCCTTTCCCTATGTTAAACTAACTATTCATTTCGAACCTTGAAAGCCGAACCTACCTTCCTGGATCGCGAGTGTCCTAGGGCACATAAAACACTTTGGGGGTGACTGGTTTCGACAGAATAGTGTTGCTATTAGGAAGCAAGCCAAGGTCTCCTCGCCTTGTAAAACAGGGGTACAAGCCTTTGTAATTGGCGAAAATAATTACGCACTCGCAGCTTAATTTAGCTAGCGACGTCCTCTAAGTGTAAGACCCTGACACTTAGACTGACGCCATTTTAAGGGTCTGCTCTGTAGTTGGTGGGCTGTATTGCCTACAGCTAAGATGAAACAGCCATGAAGTGCAAAAGCCGGTCGACAGAGCTTAGCACTTCGAGACTAATCTGACGACTGAGCTTGGAGATGCCTAATAGGATGCTATTCTGGACGTGGGTTCGATTCCCACCACCTCCACCACCTGATAGGTCTATGAACTGCAGTTTCCGCAGGTCTTTTTTGGCTTTAGACCCGTTTTCGGCACAACTTCTTAATGTATAATGCTTTCTTACCGTTTTAGGAGGAGACCGTTATGGATGCTAACAAGGTAGATATGTGGCTCTTGTCTAACTCAAAATATTTTGAGGCTGATAAGATGTCTTATATTCGGGAACGACTTATTGCACTGCCCGAAGACAGAATTGCTATGTTATACAGTGCAAAATTACAAGATCCCACTACAGTACTTATTGTTTCTCTATTTTTGGGTCAGTTTGGCGTGGATAGATTCATGCTTGGAGATATAGGTCTTGGCATTGGTAAGCTGCTTACTTACGGTGGTTGCCTTGTCTGGTGGTTCATTGATTTATTTTTTATCATGGGACGTACGAGGGAAGTAAACTTCCAGCGTCTAATGACAGCTCTCAATTATTATTAGGCCCTGCGCTAGAATCAGATTTAGCTTATGCAATTGAAAGAGCCGGAAAGTATCCGTAGCAATGGCGTACTTCCCAGCTCTTCTCTAAAGTAAAGTTGTGACCTATAGGCCGGTAGCGTCTACTCCGTGGATAGCCTGCTCTTCAGTAAATCCTTCAAATTTTAGCTGGTCTATGAGACCTTGGCGAGAGAAGCCAGTAAAATCAAGGTAATCTTCAGCTGATTGTATTGCTTGCTCGTACCAGTCAATATCAAGGTAGTCAACTGCAAAGGTTGCATCTTCTGTTGAGAAGTCCTCAAATTCTAATTGCCCGATGAGCCCACTTCGTGAAAATGACATAAAGTCCAAATAGTTTTCAGCTGATCTAACTGCCTGCTGTTGACTCATGGTCATTTCTGTATCGTCACTTGCGCTATCAGATGTCGCATCATCAGAAGTATCCTGAGCATCTTCCACTGCAGTTTCTTGTTCTTCAACAGCCTCATCAACCGCAGCCTCTATCTCTGCAATAATTTCATCTATTTCTGATGTGTCTGCAAGTGATGCAATCACGACAGAAGAAATACAGCACAGCATGAGAAATCCGAATACACCCAAGAGCCATACCCACCACAGCTTGTAGATAGGTGTCTTCTGCTCCATAGGGGGCATAGGAGGCATTGCAGTAGTGGCTGGTGCCGCAGCTTGAGAGAATTGTTGTGTCTCAGGTTGCGGAGTAGGCATTCCCGGAGCAGGGGTATCATTTACTGGATTGCTAACTTCCATTTCCTGACCACAGTTAGTGCAAAATTGACTATCGACGTCTTGCTGTACGCCGCACTTTGTGCAAAATTTCATTTGAAAATCTCTTTCTACTATGTAAATGTACTTTGATAATGTATCTTGACTATTGTATATCAACTATCGGGTAAAATACTTATATGAGAAGCATAATCATTAAGCGCGAAAAACAGTTTTTAGGGAAATGGCTCGACTACTATGTTGTCCGCGATATTCCTCAGGGTGAACTTGCGGAATATACAGGGGTCAAAAAGTACGCCTTGGGCTTTTCTGAGGGATTGGTAAAAGGCTCGCATCAGATATTCCAAATCGCCAATGATAAGACCATACGTTTCAAGGTGCCAAATGAGGAAATCTTCATGTATGCAGTTTACTTTGATTCCGCAGGGATTCGTTTTGGCGAAGAGATTAAAATTGAAGCGGGGGAGGATGACTTGAAGTTGTCACTGCAGACAAAGATGGGTCTTTCTGCCAATAAGCTTATCCTAAGTAAGTCGCAATGATAGTTATAAGCGCATGTCTCGCAGGCAAAAAGTGTCGCTATAATGGCGAACATAGTTTAAATGCCGAATTAATACAGAAGCTAGAAAGCGAAGACCTGGACTATATCGCTTTGTGTCCTGAGCTTTTGGGTGGTGCGTCCGTACCTCGAATTCCCTGTGAAATCGTGGACGGGACAGGTAAAGAAGTACTTGCAGGAACTGCAAAAATCGTAAACATAAAAGGCGAAGATGCCACAGATACCTTTGTGAAAGGGGCAAAGGCAGGACTTCGTCGCTGTCAAAAACACAAGGCTACCAAGGCCTATCTGAAGTCGAAGAGTCCTAGTTGTGGCTACGAAAAGATTTATAGCGGCAATTTTGACGGTTCACTAAGGTCAGGTAATGGTGTTTTCGCAGAATTGCTTAAGCAAAACGGCATAGAGGTAATTTCTGTGTAACCCTCTTTATTTAGTAAGTACGAATCTGATAGTTTCCCAGTAAAGATTCAAGCAGGAAGAAACAGTTCTTCTTGACATACAATCATTTGTTCGATAATATACATATTTGCATTTTAGCGAAATAGATAAGGAGCTTTAGTTATTCATGACCGCTGCAAGTAAACGACCTATTATTGAGGTCAAGAATTTTACAAAGAAATACGGCGATTTTACTGCCGTAAAAGATATTAGCTTTGATGTTGCAGAAGGCAGCATTTTTGCTTTCCTTGGCCCTAATGGTGCGGGCAAGTCAACAACAATTAATACACTGTGCACTATCTATGATGGATATGAAGGAGAGCTCTTCATTGACGGAAAGAGTGTTGCAACGCAGAAGAATGATGTACGCTCTCATATCGGTATTGTATTTCAAGATTGCACACTAGATATGAAGATGACCGTCGAGGAAAATTTGCGCATGCACTGTGTTTTCTACGCAGTTCCGCGCGAAGAAGTCGAAGAACGCATAGAGTTCGTCCTGACTCTAGTTGACCTATTAGATTGGCGCAAGCGCTCTGTGTCAGCACTGTCAGGAGGCATGAAGCGTCGTGTAGAGATTGCCCGTGGACTCATTCATTATCCTAAGGTTCTGTTCTTGGATGAGCCCACTACAGGCCTAGACCCTCAGACGCGTGCCCATGTGTGGGAATATATTCTCCGCCTACAAGAAGAGAAAAACATCACTATGTTTTTGACAACCCACTACATGGATGAGGCAGAGATCTGCGATTCAGTGGCCATCATGGATCACGGACAAATCATTGCACATGATACTCCCTTTGAGTTAAAGAAGCAGTTCACTAAGGACAGGGCATATGTGACATCTAGTAACCCCATATTATTAGAGACTTTATTAGATGAGCAGAGAATGCATTATGAGGCGAAGGAGAAATTCCATCGCATTGATGTTGACGATAATGCGAAGCTGCTCCATGTTCTTGCGGAATGTAAGGGCGAGATTACTGACATTGAAATTCGCAAGGGTACCCTCAATGACGTATTCCTTGAAATAACGGGTCGTGAGATTAGGGAAGGGGGCGATTAGTCATGGCGGTCATTTATGCTTTGTGGAAGCGAAATCTTAAGGCCTTCTGGCGTAATAAGCCTGCCTTGATTTTTAATCTGGCATTTCCTTTCTTTTTCATTTTTGTGTTTGCAGAGATCTTCCGTAACGACTACATTGAAAATGCTGTTTCTTTCATGTTGGCAGGTATTGTTATTGCAATGGTGTTTGACTCGGCATTGCGTATATCCAGCTCAACTATTGACGACATAACCTCGGGCTTTATGAAGGAAGTTTTGGTATCACCCGTATCACGACTTACTATTGCGGTGGGGCAATTTGCATCATCTGCGACTGTTGCTGCTGTACAAGGGATGATTATTTTTGTCGTCGGCTTTGCCATTGGCTTACGGGTGACCTCGCCACTTACCGTTGTGTACGCCTTGCTTGCGATGATATTCGTTGGCTTGGTGTTTGCAGGCTTTGGATTGTTTATTGCTACAAAGGCTAAGAACATTCAAACTTTCCAGGCAGTTAGCATGGCGATTACCATGCCCATGACCTTTTT
>WQVS01000038.1 GCA_009785705.1 Coriobacteriia bacterium | reverse complement strand
TTTTCTTAAGATTACAACGATTTGCTCTGGTTTGTAGTGCTTTCTTGCCATAATTTCTTCCTTTCGCCAGTAGTGCTATTCTACTAACTATGAAAGTGGTACAGGATCAGGGGGCAAGATCAGCATTCAGATGCTGTGCAGTCACCGCTCCTGAAGCGAATGCAAAAATTGAAATAGCCGCAACAGACACCATAAGCGTTAAGCTCCAGAGGGTCATCAAAATCAGAAGTGTGGGAAAAACGGTTCGTTCCAAACCTCGTCGCCTCGTCCGAAAGAGGTCTTCATTTTGCCCCTCAAAAACCTGCTTGGAAAATTCAAATGAGATAGTCGCACTTATTAAAAAGAAAAATGCGGCCACATAAGGGAGATATCCAGAGAGCATGTATAAAAAAGAGCCCCCGGAATGCAATCCAAAAGAAAGAAAGAAACATAAAATCCCAAGAGCTATTGTCGCACCAGTGCAATAGAGAGCGAGAATACTTCGCGTGCGAAGAAAGCTCTTCAACAATGGGTAGCAATATGAAATGAGATAGTTCATGTATCGCCTTCTTATTCACGAGGATGCAGAAGGAGCTGCACTGAAAGTAGAGTGCAGCTCCTCAATGACCTACCTTTGTTGTCCTTGAACTCCAATTGAACCAGTGATAGTCCGCCCAGCCGTTTGCGGCGCAACAATCGTTCTCCAGCCAGACATGTTTGGTGTTATGTGTAAAGAGCGTTGATATGCTCTCCACGTTTGGGTTGAGGTTCCTCCAACAACTTGATCGTGAATAGTTCCCTGAACAAGTTGAGATGGACACATAGTTCTCAGATGAAAAATAGCTCTATTACTGCTCGTATTCTGAACACGCATCCTCCCATGATTCCATCCTCGAAGAAGTCCTCCGATTGTAACTGAACTAGTACGACTTCCATTAAAGGTCGCGGTCACAGAAGTCGCCAAAGCTACCGATGGAACCGTAAGCATCAGAACCATAATCGCAACTACGCAAATTTTCACCGAATTCTTGATGGTCTTACCCCTTTCGAAATGAGACAATCATCCAATTCTGCTAAGATCTACTAAGATATGCGCTAGAATGTTAGAAGCTTGATAGGCCTCGACACCTTAAGCGCCAAGGTTCATGGAATGCCATTTTAAGCAATAACGCCTTACTGGCGATAATCGAGAAACGCATATTGGCGGACCCCTCCTTAGATTATAGGCACACAACATATGTATATGTGACATAATTTCATAATAGCATTATCGTTTTTTTTTTTGCGAATTGTCAAGAATTAATTTATGTAGATATTATGAATATCAAGATGCCTTTATGCAGAAGTCCTGCATCTCTAACTCCATTTAAGACTTACGTGCTAAGTTACAAGAAGAAAATATTGTTAATCAGCTAACATGTCTTTGCCGATCAGGGGAAGTGGCTTCCATTCTCCCTGTGATGCTCTAGAAAGTCCCGCACTCATAAGGTAAAGAGGAAATGCCCAGATTAGACCTAGGAACCAGAAAACTATTTGACTGTTCCAGCCCTGCGTGTAAGTAAGATAAGCTCGTACATGACTAAAGTTTTCGACAGGATCTGCCAAGAACACATGAAACATGAAGAGAACTAAACCATAAACGATAATAAGGAAGAAATTCGTTATCATCAAATTATAGCCCTGCTTTGTGTGGAAGTGAACAAAAAGAGATCTTCCCTCCTTTTTGAAAAGCAGTATGTTAACCATGGGGATAAAGAAGACAAAAAGAGGAACGTAAGCAAGTAGAGCAACCAATCTTTCAAGCGCAGTTGGCTCGTAGGTTTCAATGTTCTCTACAGCTTGTGCCTGGTAGATTGCCTGGCGGTCATCCCAGTAGTCCATCCATGATTTTGCCTTAGCATACTTATTCTTATTCTTTGCCCCAGAGCGCCTTAACTCTTGGTCATCATGCTTTTCCCCAGCTTCAAGAAAAGTGCTCACGATAGTATCTCCCCTATCTACATGAGGGGCTGGATCGTGCTCTTCGCTAAGCTTTCGTTTTTCTTCGCTCATAAATCTGCCTGACTGGCTGCCAAAAGTGGTCTGTCTCTCTTTGCTGTAATATGTTCAATCACAGCTTGCGCGCTCGTATTGAGAAAGGCGCTGCTAGGAATACCTTGCTCATTAGCATAGCTCAGTGCTGGTTCAACGTTTCCAATTCCCGTTGAGTGATGAGCATCACTATTAATCGAGAGCGTAGCCCCAGCAGCATAAGCCTTAGCAGCGAATTTAATCTCAAGCATTTTACTGCCAGCGCGAGCACCCAAAGGATTAAGTGAAGAATTGTTAATCTCTAGCACTACGTTATATTCTATCGCTGCAGCAATAACAGCATCAACATCAAGAGGAAATTCTATTAGATTTCCAGGATGATTGAACTGATCGACATAGGGATTTTGCATAGCCCTTATCAATGCAGTAGTGTTTTTGTCTTCATCACCTTCATCAAAGCCCGTTGTCGGATGAAAACCTATGGTGACATAATCCAATCTGCGCGCAACAATGTCTGCGACATCAATTCCCCAGCGAGACTCATAGGGGTCACTGTCGGGAATAATATTTGCTTCACAACCGCGTAAAATAACCAGATTCTTGTAAATGCCAGGAACATGGTTCAAGTTCCAGAAATACCAGTTGTGTGCCCCTTGTGGCACACTCGGACCGTGATCTGTAAGTGCGATAAGTTCCATGCCCATCTCTACGGCAGCGTCAGCATTCTCTTTTACCGTAGAGAAGCCATGACCAGAGCCTACCGTATGCACATGCAGGTCAGCCTTTATTAATCTGTCAGTTCTTGTCGGATTTTCCATGGGTACTTTAGCCAGTCTCTTCCATTTATGTTCTATGAAGCTTTAAGTATCGCTTGATTGTTTTGCACGCCACTGATGAAAAGTAACGACAAAATCGTCAATGTCTCCATCAAGTACAGCATCAACATTTCCCTTTTCCAGACCAGTCCTTACATCCTTGACCAATTGGAAGGGGTACAACACATAATTTCGTATCTGAGTCCCCCAGGCAATGCTTGTTTTAGGCCCACGAAGTTCTTCAATTTCTGCATCACGGCGAGCTTTTTCCTCTTCATAAAGGCGTGCTTTAAGAATTGAAAAGGCTGATTCTTTATTTTTGAGCTGCGACTTTTCGTTTTGGCAGGTTACGACAATACCGCTAGGGACATGAGTAATACGCACTGCCGAATCTGTTGTATTTACACTCTGCCCGCCAGGGCCGCTCGACCTAAACACATCAATGCGAATATCTTCATCTTTGATATCCACTTCAATATCGTCGGGCAATACAGGGAGAATGCTGACTCCTGCAAAAGTCGTCTGACGTCGCTTTTTAATATCGGTAGGACTAATCCTAACCAGACGATGCGTTCCAACTTCACTGCGCAACATGCCATAAGCATTAGGACCAGAAACAGTGAAGACAGCACGATCAAGCCCTATCGCCTCGCCTGCTGGCGCATCATGAACGGTAATCTTCCAGCCACGCCTGTCAGCATACTTCTGGTACATACGAAAAAGCATTCCTGTCCAGTCCTGTGCCTCAAGTCCACCCTGGCCAGGGGTGATGGTAACGATGGCATCCTCAGAATCAAGTTCGTCGTCAAACCATGTCAGTATTTCTAAATCACTAATCTGTCTATCAAGGCGCTTTATCTCACTATCAACCTCTGCAGCAAGATCTATGTCATCCTCTGCTAAAGACAGTTCGTGAGCAACCTCTAAGTCATCAAAGCTCGCTGTAAGCTGCTCAAAAGCTTCAATGTTGTCACGAATTGCGGCAGCCCTTCCCATAACACTTTGAGCTTTTGCTTGATCATCCCAAAAATTGGGAGTCGTGCCAAGCTTCTCTAGTTCAAGTAGCTCAGCACGCTTTTGTTCAGATGCCAATTGGTTAGACAAGTAAAGCTGTCGTTGACGCAATTCGTCTATTTCATTTGCCCTGTTCTCTAGCATGAATCCCGAAGATAAAATCAAAAACTAACTAGGACTGCTGTCCGCAACATTTTTTGTACTTACGTCCAGACCCACAAGGACAAGGATCGTTACGGCCTGCATTTGCAAAAGCGTCGTCCTTATCTTTTTTGACAGTCTTTACTTTTCCGCCACCAGCGGCACTTGCTGCAGCCTGTATATCACCAGAACTTGGTCCCATGCCTTCAGTTGCTGCTGCAGCCGCTGCGCTCACGGCTCCTCCGCCTCCTGCTTCTTGTGGTGCAGAATAGCTGGCTCCACGCAAGAAAGCTGGTGATTCTTGCTGGGGTTCTACAACCACGTTGATGTGCATGAGTGTTTTTACGAAGTCTTCGTCAATAGACTGAACTAAGCCAATAAACATTTCATAAGCATCATTTTTGTATTCAACCTTCGGGTCTCTTTGACCCATGGCACGCATGCCAATACCTTCTTTGAGGTAGTCCATTTCTTCAAGGTGACTCATCCAGCGTGTGTCTAGGATTCGCAGCATAACCTGGCGCTCTAGGTCACGCACATTATCTGGTCCTAAAAGTTCTTCTTTTTCGGAATACTTTGCCTTAGCCGCTTCAGAAAGAATCTCTGAACATTCAGCTATACTTGCTGTATCCCCCAAAGCTTTACGCGTGTCTCCTGCACGAATGCCGGTGAAATCCTGGAACCATCTTGACAGGGCTTCAATGTCCCAAGTCGCAGAATCTGACTTTTCGTCACCACAGTATTCCTTTATTGCCAAGTCAATAATCTTGGTAGTGGCAAATTCTACCTGGTCATGAATATCTTTTCCGTCAAGAACCTTCGTGCGTTCTGCATAAATTACTTCACGCTGCTTATTCATGACGTCATCGTATTCCAGTACGTGTTTACGCGAGGCAAAGTTCATAAGTTCTACCTTGCGCTGAGCACCTTCTACTGACTTTGCCACCATCTTTGCACCAATAGGCATGTCGTCAGGCACATCAGCACTTTCCATCATTTCGCTAATGCGCTGCATGCGATCTCCGCCAAATAGACGCATTAAATCGTCTTCTAACGACAGATAAAACTGCGACATTCCTGGGTCACCTTGACGACCACTACGACCACGCAACTGATTATCGATACGACGTGCCTCGTGGCGCTCGGTACCGATAACAGCAAGTCCACCAGCCTCAATTACCTGTTTGCGCTCTGACGCACATTCTTCCTTTGCGTTTTTCTGCGCACTTTCGCGCTCTTCATCTGTGGCCTCTTCAGGGTCAACGCCTGCTGTATGCAGGAATTGATCTACCAGTTTGTCAGGGTTACCCCCTAGCAATATGTCAGTACCACGACCCGCCATGTTGGTTGCAATAGTTACCGCACCCAAACGACCAGCCTGAGCAATGATAAGCGCTTCTTTATCATGATATTTTGCGTTAAGGATATTATGTTTAATTCCGCGTTTCTTCAGCAAGAAGGACAGATACTCTGAATGCTCAATCGAAATAGTACCCAAAAGAACAGGCTGACCCTTCTCGTGACATTCAGCCACCAGATCAGCTACTGCATTGTACTTTGTCTCAACATTGCGATAGACAAGGTCAACACGATCTTCGCGAACCATGGGCATATTCGTCGGAATTACCATTACAGGTAGTTTGTAAATCTCGCGGAATTCTTTGTCTTCAGTTACCGCTGTACCTGTCATTCCTGACAGCTTGTCATACATTCTAAAGTAGTTTTGCAAAGTGATTGTCGCAAGGGTTTGATTTTCTTCACGAATACTTACACGCTCTTTTGCTTCAATGGCCTGATGTAGACCATCTGAATAGCGACGACCAACCATGGGACGACCTGTAAATTCATCTACAATCAGAACTTCGCCATCTTTTACCATGTAGTCAACATCGCGCTTAAATAAGAATTGCGCCTTCAAGGATTGCTGCAGATGATTTACCATCTGACCTGATGGATCCATGTAGATATCATCAATGCTCAGCATGCGTTCAATCTTAGAGATACCAGATTCAGTAGGTGCACAGGTGCGCTTCGCTTCGTCTAGGTCAAAGTCCTCATCTTCTTTAAGCTTTACAACCGCTTTTGCAAAGTCTTTATAAGTGGTTGCAGACTTTGTTCCCGCACCAGAGATAATCAAAGGTGTTCTAGCTTCATCAATAAGGATAGAGTCAACCTCGTCAACGATGGCAAAGTTGTGTCCACGCTGAACGCGGTCTTCAGAGCGAGTCGCCATGTTGTCGCGCAGATAGTCAAAGCCAAATTCAGAGTTCGTACCATAGGTCACATCGGCAGTGTAAGCGGGCTTACGCAAGGCTGGAGGCATTTGAGCAACAACAACACCCACCTCAAGACCCATAAAGTTGTAGAGTTTACCCATCCATTCCGCATCACGGCTGGCCAGATAGTCATTTACTGTTACTACATGAACACCTTTATCTGCTAAAGCATTTAGATATACAGCTGCAGTTGCAACAAGAGTTTTACCTTCACCCGTTTTCATTTCTGCAATTTTTCCGTCATGAAGAACCATGGCACCAATGAGCTGAACATCATAGTGACGCATGCCCAATGCACGTTTTGAGCCCTCACGAACAGCTGCGAAAGCTTCGAAAATCAAATCGTCCAAAGATTCGCCATCTTTTACACGTTGCTTGAATTCTTCAGTAATGCGGGGAAAATCTTCATCCGCTAAGGCTTGAAATTTTTCCTCAAGCTCATTGATTCTTTTGACTTTCTTTTCGTAATCTGCAAGTGCCTTGCCTTCTCCGAAAGAAAAGATAGACGCTAGTAATTTTGCCATGGATTTTCGCTTTCCTTCACAACATAGAGGTGGTATTTACCAACCCATAATCTTAGCATAGATACTCATATTTCATAAGTGATAACGGCAGTCTGTCACCTAGAGTTTACTCAAGAAAAGAGTATATATGCAGCTTACATAAATTCACCTGGAAAAGGTAAGTAGACTGCCAAATTCCTTCAATTTCGCAGTCAAAGATATAAACATCAGCAATTGTCTACTTACCAATATCCAGGAACTTAAGTGCTTTCGCACAAAAGGTCTTGATAAAGATCTGTAATGCGTTGACTGGGATCCAATCCCAATTCATCATGCAAATAACGCCTGCAGTTAAGGTAGGTATTAATAGCCTCTTCTCTGCGACCTGTGGCAGCATAGGCTTTCATGCTGAGATAGCACAACTCCTCATTGTCTGCCTGTGACAAATCAACACGGCGCAAGTAAAAGAGTGCCGATTCTGACTCTCCGCTATCTAAGCAAATATTTGCACCTAGCAACATCGCATCAAGAAACATCCTACTATAGTGCCTGCGCTCCATATCAAGCCAGTCCAGGTAGCGATCCCCAGGAAGTAAGTCTCCCTTATAAACTTCTGCTATCTGCTTAATCGTTGCAAGGCAGGCAGTCTTATTGTTCTGATGCAAGTAGTCCGCAAGTTTCATATTTAAGATATTAAACTCTTGGACATCTACATAAACATCTCGTGTTTTCAGAATGCATCTGCCTCCTCTGTTTTGAAAAGAATCATAGATGTAATCTGTTTCATCGTGTGATTTACTGGGCAGGGCATCAAGAATCTTTTTGCGCATTTGGCACCAGGTTACGTTGTAACTTTTATATGCACTGTCTTCATCTTGCTGCTTTGGCCAAAGACGCTCAATGAGCACTTCACGGGCAAACTCATTTCCTGCTTCTAGGGCTACACTGATAAAAAGACTACGAGTTCTACTATTTCCCCAGCCCTTTAGGTCTAGTTGGTTATCCGCAACCCTAACATCGAGACCACCAAAAAGGCGGATCTGCAAAGGTTTCTCGCGTTTATTCTGAATTTCTACCTGCTCATTGCAGGAAACAAACCTTCTATGCAGTTTTGTTGACTCACTTTGCTGAAGCTGCCTTTCTGTACAAGCATAACTTGGCTGAAAGATTTCTGTATCCAGAAGGTCTGTAAGCTCTGTCGGCAAATGCTCAACACCATAACTCTTGCAAAGCAAGGTAAACAGCTGCTCGTGCGCATGACACATTAGGCAAGCCGTCAGTATAGAATCCTCATTGAAAATTTTACCTCTATCTTTAACAAGTGAGGCTCGCGCCTTGCGAAGTCCTTCGTGTTCATACAGAAGCAGGGCTCTGCACAAAGCAAACATCGCATCTAATGACCTGCTTAATCTTGCAGGTTCTTGCACAATATGTGTCTGATTATCCGATGGATAGTCCTCAATAATCTGAGTAGCTCGTTTTATATTCTTGCGCTGGATTAAGCAGGAGAGCAAAAGTACATCTGCATAGGGCTGCAATCCACAAGGTTCTGTGCCTGAGCCAAGCGCAGAGATTGCACTGTGGAAATCTTCTGCCTTACGATAAGCCTCGCGCTCTGTGCCAACAGCATGATATATGAGTGATTGCCACCACAGTAAAGTGGCGCGCTCTTGTCTGCCAGAGCCATCCTTTAGTTGCACTAAATCTACATCTTGAGCAGCACGAATTGCTAGACCAGATTCACCAGCAAATATATTGGCGATACCGGCTAAAAGATGAAGCTCAAGGTCAAGTATGGATCTCAGAGCCTCAACATCTTCCATGAGTTCTTGCACCAAATGAAGCTTGCCCTGTGAAAGTGCAGCAAGCATCAAAACTAACTTTAGTCGTCTACTCAAAAGTCTTGATTCTTCAGAGAAGCTACAGTCGATTTTGAGCGCAGACCACAGGGGCATTAGCTCTCTTAGGATTGCGCTACCTTCGCCCTCTAAGCAAAATTGAATCCGAGCAGAAGTAGCCTGGGACAAAATATGCTCTTTCGAGTTGCGAGAAACTGAGAGCGCAGTTTTCGAGCAGAACAAGGCAGTCTTAACATCGCCCAAAGCCCAATGTAACCGAACGCCTAGAAGCATAATTTCTGAATTGTTCATCTGCGGATATCGAGAGATAATTTCCTCTAAGTCTTGCCACGCATAGTGAGCTTTCTCTAGATTAGACAGTGCCATCTGACAGCGAATTTCAAGTATCGCCTTAGTGATTCTAAGCTCCACTCTGCCTTCGCTGATGTGCTCTGCTGTAGCAAGTATGTCACTCGCTTCATGGTAGCACTGTCTACGAATTGAGAGTTGAGCTTTGGTGACTACTCCTAGTAAACCTGAAGCTACCTGTTCATCCAATTTCACCGCATCGCGGCTTTTTGATATCGATGAAGTCATTTCCTACCCCTGTCTGACCCCCCGCCAAACAAATGAGGAAGTAAAAGGTACGCTACTTAGAAAAAATTAGCAAGTGAAAAAACTGCAATTGACAAAATTGTCAGTAAAAATATTTATTGCCAGACTTAAAGTAGCGTCCTGTGAGCTCAAATCCAGTCATCAAATTTTGAAATGGTGTCGGAGGAGGGATTTGAACCCTCACGTCCTTGTCGGACACTAGGCCCTCAACCTAGCGCGTCTGCCGTTCCGCCACTCCGACACATAAGAAAACTTGACTACGCACGTCAAGTAAATAAACAGTGGAGGCGACGACCGGATTTGAACCGGTGAATAAAGGCTTTGCAGGCCTCTGCCTTACCACTTGGCCACGTCGCCATTCCAAATACTAGAAACAAAAAAAGCCAGTAATGCGCTGGCTAGAAGGTATATGCTCATCCAAAAAAGGATTGGAGCGGATGAAGGGATTCGCATGTATTGACAGTGTCAATGCATGGAGACCTCGCTTCGCTCGCCCGTGAATGCTTTCGCATTCACCCCTCACGGGTTCGAATCGTTAAACTCGATAAGCAATTGGAGCGGATGAAGGGATTCGAACCCTCGACATCCACCTTGGCAAGGTGGTGCTCTACCAGCTGAGCTACATCCGCGCGCAGTGAACTATACTAGCGAAAACTCCCATGACTTGCAAGTCACAATCTTATAAAGTTGATTAAAGACTTATTGAGAGACCTATCCCTACAGAGACTTGCGATAACAGCTTAAAGATTTCAGTTTTGCTGGTAGGTGCTTTTCGGTGAAATTCATTACTTGGCGCAGGTCTGACAGATTACTGCAAGCTTCTTTGTTGGCCACTTCTTCAAAGGTGTTTCGCAGCAACCATGCCAAGCGTTCATTCCTTGCACAAAGCTCATACTCAGGGGAATATCCTATCATTGCCAGAACCTTCAACAAGTATGCCGTGACTAAACTTTGTAATTGGGCTTCAGGGGCACTGGATAGGGTGTCGAGAAGCGCACAGGTCATAGCGTGGAGCCTGGGTACCGTATCGCCATCGTTTGTGACTTGAGCTGCTATCTCTAAGGCTACGCTGCCAGCCATCAGACGGTCATAGTCACTGCGGATTCCTGCATAGACCTCAAGTGCTCTCGCTTCAGCAGTAATATCTAAAGATTTTCCTGTGTGGAATTTGCCTTCAAAGACCGTAAAGGGTTCTGACAGTCCACAAAGTTTTGCCCCTGGCTTACGCGCCCCTTTTGCTACAGCACGGATTTGCCTGTCTTCTGAGCTCAAAAGTGTCAAGATGAGGTCAGTCTCCCCCAGTTTAGTTTTTCCTAGAACTAAGACTGTTGCCGTGTAAGTGCGCACAACTTACGAGCCTTCCCCATAGCCAAAGCGGCGAATCTGGGCAGCATCCTTACGCCAATTCTTTTTTACCTTGACACGCAAGTCCAAAAATACACGTGTTCCTAGCAACAGTTCCAGATCTTTGCGCGCATCAACACCGATCGCCTTGATGCCTGCCCCTTTTTTGCCAATAACGATACCTTTTTGCGAGTCACGCTCTACAAAAATTGTTGCCTCGATACGGGTCAAATCGCGCTTTAAATCTTGTTCTAGCTCATCAATTCGAATACCAATGGCGTGAGGAACCTCGTCAAAGGTGCTGCGCAGTATCTTTTCGCGGATGAATTCTGCGATAAGGGTCTCGAAAGGCTGATCTGTTTCTGCATCTGCAGGAAACCAAAGAGGACCTTTGGGTAGCAAATTTGTGACTTTATTCACAAGCTCTGCTGTCCCCAGTCCCTCATAGGCAGATATTAGCAAAGGCTCAACTTCTGTGAAGGCAGCCAGTGCCGCCCTCTGCTCTGCAATCTGCTCTTCTGTGGCAATATCGGTCTTTGTAAAAAGAACTAAAGGCTCCGTGCCAGCAGCTGCCTCTTTCAACAAATCAAAAACCCAGATATCACCCTTGCCTAAAGGGCGCGTGCTATCTATCAATAACACAGAGATATCTGTGTCCTCTAAGGCTTTATAGGTAGACTTATTTACCTCTTCCCCCAGAGCATCCTTTGGTCTATGCAAGCCTGGAGTATCTACAAAAATGATTTGGGCTTCATCTGTGGTCAGAATTGCACGCAAACGATGACGCGTAGTTTGCGGAGCAGCAGAAGTAATGGCAACCTTCGTACCAACTAAGGCATTTGCCAACGTCGATTTGCCCGCATTGGGCCTTCCCGCTAAGGTCACAAACCCTGAACGGAAGTCTTTATTGTCATGAGATGGATTCATAATGTCCTTAGAAGAGGGCTAGGATTCTAGGGCCAAACACCAATACTGCCGCTATTAAACTGGTTACTGAAGCCACTAAGGTAGCAGCAGCAGCCGTATCTTTTGCAATTTTTGCCAAAGGATGAATCTCATCATTGCAGGCCAAGTCTGTTACTGCCTCTATTGCAGTATTAAGTAGCTCTGTCACAAGCACTAGTCCGCAACACAGGGCAACGATTACCCACTCAATCAGCGAGATACGAAAGAACGCAGATACGAGCACAGCTATCACCAAGAAAAAACATACTAGAGCAACATTGCGCTCCG
>WQVS01000037.1 GCA_009785705.1 Coriobacteriia bacterium | reverse complement strand
TAAAGCGCGGCAAGTTCCTCTGCGTAGTGAGTCAATCTGAAAGGTGCACGGTCACGCGCAGCACGCTCTACAACCTCTGTAAATTCTGAGATTTTACGCATTAGAGCCAGCTCTGCCTCATGACTGAGTAGTGACAAATCAGCGTCTTCAGCAATAATAGAGAACGCCAAAGCATCCATATCTACAATGTCTTCTCCACTTTTATCTGCAGCCTTGCGCAAGATGCTACAAATACGCGCATGAGCATATTGCACATAGAAGACAGGATTGTTGGATGATTGATCTTTTGCCTGGTCAATATCAAAGGCTAAGGGCTGATCGCTAGAAATACGCACCAAATGGTAGCGGGCAGCATCTGCACCAACCTCATCAATAAGCTCTTCAAAGGTGACCATTTCACCCGTACGCTTCGACATGCGAACTAGCTGACCATCGCGATAGAGCGTTACCAGCTGTCCCAGCAAGATTTCCAATTGCCCCGCATAACCCAGAGCAGCAACGGCTGCCTCCATGCGCTTGATATAGCCATGGTGGTCTGCTCCCCATAAATTGATGACCTTGTCAAAACCACGTTTAAATTTATTCTCATGGTAAGCAATGTCTGCTGCGAAATAGGTCGCAGAACCATCACTTTTTAAAAGGACGCGATTTTTATCGTCGCCCAATTCTTCTGATTTAAACCAGAGTGCACCCTCTTCTTCGTAGATATAGCCCTTATCTGATAGACCGTCGATGCTCTTTTGGATTTCTGTTTTACCCGTATCGTCAGGTACATGCATGTTATGTTCAGAGAACCATTGGTCAAAAGTTACGCCAAAGCGCTCAAGAACTGACTTTACATGGGACAGTACCTGACTATACGAACGCTCTCTGAAATAGCTACGGCGCTCATCAGCAGGCACATCTACCCACTGGCGCCCTTCGACTTCAAGGATTTGCGCTGCAATGTCTTTAATATAGGCACCCTTGTAGCCAATAGATTCTTCATTGAAGGGTTCACCGCACAATTCTAAGTAGCGTTCTGCTACGGAATCCGCGAAGATATTCATCTGATTTCCCTCATCATTGAGGTAAAACTCACGTTGGACGCGGTATCCTGCATGCTCCAAGACCAGACATAAAGCATCACCCAAGGCTGCCCAACGACCATGACCCACATGCATGGGGCCTACAGGATTTGCTGAGACGAATTCAACTTGAACATACTCTGCCTTTGGCTCTGCCTTACCGAAGTCTGCTCGCAGTTCACGCGCCTCAACAATGATGCGCGCCAAAGCGTTAAGCGATAGACGCAAGTTGATAAAGCCTGGACCTGCGACTTCTACCGCTTCAATATCAGGATGTTCAGACAGATGTGCGACAATGCTGTCAGCAATCGCTCGCGGTGACATTCCTGCAAGCTTTGCACTACGCAAGGCAACTGCAGTCGCCCAATCACCATGAGAAGCATCACGAGGCCGCTCAAGGTCAACAGCGGGCACTTCGTCCAGAGGCAACTCTCCTGCTGCAATCGCTGCTGACAGGGCATCTTCTACTATCTGAGTAACTAGGGCCTTCATGGATGAATTCTCCTGCTCCTGATTCGAAAGGTTTTAAGTTGCTGATTTTGATGCTTTGCGCGAAATAAGTGTTTTTACCAATATAACAATACCACTGCACATTACACTAAGGGCCACACACATCAACAGGAAAGTGTGACGAATGATTGACTCTTCTGAGCTCATTGCAGGATTTGAAGGATGTAAACTCTGTCCAAAATTGAGCGCAATGTAGACCATGATAAGTGTCAGAAAGCCATATACTCCGTCGAAGAGTGCCCGAATGCGCCACTTCTCAAAGATGAGAGGTAGTATCAGAATCGCAATACCAATCATCGAGACAGCGAATTGTAGTCGAATACGTGGCTCTTGCGCCATCCAAGTAATTGCAGGTTCTGTTGTGCCAGAAAAGTCCCAGGTAAGTGTTGCGGCAAAGATTCCCATGGCGAAATTGAGAATCCAGAGCGCAATGACGCTATAGCGCAGAGACTTTGACCAAGTGTAAAGGCTTTCTTTTTGAGAGAAAAAGGCCCAAAGGCCCACAACTCCCAAGAGGAAAAAGAGGATAAAGCTTGCCCAGGTAAGTGCCCCGTGAAAAACGGGAAGCCTCACTAGGGAACCTAATCCCACAACGGGTGGAAATCTCATCATTAGGAGTAGGCCGGATATAAGTCCTAGCGCTGCTAGTAGTGCTGGCCACACCCAGTCACGTTGCGACTGAGGTCGCTGGGAACCTTGCGTGGCCTTATTGGCTTCAGTTTGAAGTGTTTCGTTTCCATTCGTCATCTGAGGGCTCCTTCTCTAGGTTGCCAATCAAGTCTTCTGGCGGCCACCATATCACTCCTGCTTGCAAGAGCCCTTAGGGTTACTACTTCACCTGCACGCGGCGAATGAATAAAATATCCCCCACCTACATACATGCCTACATGATGTATGGGTGTACCAAAGAAAAGCAGGTCGCCCGGTTCTAAGTTGCCGGTAACACGTTGTCCATGCAGTACTTGAGAACCCGAGTGGTGAGGCAGGTCAACCCCATGCTGTGAAAAGACATACAGTATAAATCCAGAGCAGTCAAAGCCGCGCCTGGACGAGCCTCCCCAAACATAAGGAATACCACGTAGTGCCATTGCTGTTTCTACGGGAGAACCTGGTACAACATCAATATCTCTGTGGTCTCCTCTATCTACAGAACGTGCAAGCTCTTGTTCTGCAAGAGAGCGCTGAAGTTCCTCTGCTTCAAAAAGTTGCAGCAAGGCAAAATTTTGGTCGCGCAATTCCTGCTTGCGGTCTTCATTGCGTGAAGTTACTTCTATCATACGGGCACGCATCTCAAATTCAAGGCTTGCCGCTTCACTTTCATCCATGGCAAGTTGTTGAGTCACTACTTCAAGGCGTGACCTTTGGTCGCGAACACGTGCCATGAGATCAGAGTCTACTGAAATCAATTGATTGATGACTTCAATGCGCGAAAGTAAGTCTTGGAAAGATTCAGCTTCAAATATCATAACCAGTAGAGCATCTGCTCTACTGCTGCGATAAATTTCAGAAGCGCGTTCTCCTAGACGACCTGCTTGTGCCAGATAGGCCTGTTCTAGAATGGCAATATCTTGCTCAGAGACCTCAATAGAATTGACAATGTGGTCAAGGCGCATCCTAGCTGCGTTGTATTCTTCAACGGCAATCTCTGTCTCACGGTCAAGCTCATCTAGCTGTTCGTAAAATTCTTCTAGCTCAGCACGCTGCTCAGAGGTTGCACGTGCCAGTAAGTCACGAGCCTCTTCTGTGTCGGCAGCTGAAGCATCAAGTTCGACAAGGCGCTCAATCTCAGGAGCCATGTCAATGGTAATCGAACCAGCACCAGGTAAAACTTCCCCTGATTGCGTGCTTTCAGTATCATCTTCTGGATTAGCATAAAGCAAAGGGATACTAGAAAAAAGTAGTATGACAGCAAGAACAAAACAAATCATACCCCGCCCAGCAAGGCTACTTAGTATCCTATGAGTCGCACTATTCATAGCAACCATTATACCGAGCAGCTAGGAATATTTATAGATACTTAACTGTATGTTTTGGCACTTTTGAGAAGTTCTGAAGCGTGGCTTAGGGCTGTTTCACTATCAGAACCTGAGAGCATTCTTGCTATTTCTTGAGTCTGCTCATCATTTTGCAGAGGAGTCACTGTGGTATTTACCTTGTCTCCCTTTAGTTCTTTGCTCACTTTGAAGTGAGCATCTGCGTAAGCGGCTACCTGGGCTAAGTGGGTTACCACTATTACTTGATGTGTCTTTGCTAGGTCTTTCAATTTTGCACCTATTGCTAGACCTGTTGCGCCCCCAATTCCTGCATCTACTTCATCAAAGATGAGGATACCCGTATTGTCTGCGCCGCCCAGAACTGATTTGAGCGCTAGCATTACGCGTGAGATTTCTCCCCCTGAGGCAATTTTTGTCAGAGGACGCGTAGGTACTGTAGGGGCTGGGGCATAGAGAATCTCTACCTTTTCGCTACCATTTGTTGTCCACTGCTCAAAAGGAAGTTCTTTAAAATCTAAATCGAATCGCACTTTCCCCAACTCTAGGTCTGATGCCGCATCAGATAGTTGTCTGATAAAGGCCTTCGCTGCCACTTTTCTCTCTGAGGCCAAAGCTTGTGCAGTATCTGTCAAAGTTTTACGTGCAAGCTTTTCTGCATCTCTTGCTTCGAAAAGTCGCTCATCGCTGTTTTCTGCCACATCAATCAATGAAGCGAGGCGCTCTCTGCGCTCAATAACGGCATCAAGTGTTGGACCGTAGCGTTTTGCCAAACTTTCTAGTTCACTTAAGCGATCGAAAGCCTTTTCCAGTACACGTGAATCATGCTGTATTTCTGCTGCATATTCACTGACAGCATCAGCAATGCCATCTAGCACTTGCCTCGCTTCGCTAGCTTCGCGACGCAGTTCATGTACGGAAGAATCGAAGGTGGCGACTTGCTCTAAAGCTACGTCAAAATCATACAATTGCTCTAGGGCAGCTTGGTCTCCCCGCAAGGACTCTTGAGCTTGCTGCATTAGTTCTGCAATACGTTCTGAGTTTTGCAGGGCTGGAAGTCTTTCTCTTAGTTCATCATCCTCGCCAGGCTGAGGATCAATGCGTTCAATTTCTGCCAGTGCGATACTTCCCGCGTCACGCTCTTCAAGGCTACGTGCAAGCATATCTTCGATTTCTTGCAGTTCGTGCTGCGCCTGTTGCCACTCTTTACGAGCAGCAGTGTATGCTTGTATTAAAGGAAGAATGTCGCCAGATGCCCAGCGGTCTAAGTATTCAATATGACGCGAAGAGGAAAGTAGGGCCTGATGGTCGTGCTGTCCATGCAAATCGATAAGACTGCCAACCTGCTTTTGCAGGGCAGATACACTGGACAAATCTCCGTTGAGCAGTACTCGAGTTCTGCCGCCAGTACTCATTGTCCGCGATACAGTAAGTTCTTCTGGCAAGCTGCCAGAATCTAAATCAAAAGCAGCTTCCACTTTTGCCCTATCCGCACCAGCAGCGATTTGCCCGCTGTCACCGCGCCCGCCCATAATGAGCTCTAAGGCAGAAAGAAGTACCGTCTTTCCAGCACCAGTCTCCCCTGTTAGTACGGTAAGTCCTGGACCGAACTCTAACCAGACGTCGTCAATCAGAGCAAGATTTTGTATGTGAAGGTCTCGTAGCATAATAACTTTACCTAGTCCTCATGCCTATAGAATTCAGTCGCTAAGGTGTCAAAGAAAAGACGTGACGAAGTCTTCACTAGTGACACCCAGTGATTGGAAGCAATACATACCTCTATGTGCGTCAAATGCTGCTCAATGCATGGATTAGAGCGCTCCAAATACACATTATCGATAACTACCGTGCCGTCAATCGATAAACTTGCCCCCGCATGGTCTGGATCAGGCATATCTATACGCACCACATCTTTAGGAGCCGTCACAATAGCACGGCTAATCAGAGTGTGTGAAGCCAGTGGAACCAAAACCATCGCGCTTGATTCAGGGCTTAAGATAGGTCCCCCGGCAGACAGAGCATAAGCTGTAGAGCCTGTCGCTGTTGCCACAATTATGCCATCACCACGCAGCTGGTATACCGTGTGGTTGTTAATGTTGAGACGCGTTGAGATAACTTGAGAGTCACTGTGACGACCCACGAGAGCCTCATTCAGCGCATAGTGAGTACCTAGATGCTGCTGACCAGCGTAGGCATCAACCCGCAGCAGGGCACGCCTTTCTATTTCTGCCTTGCCCCGTAAAGCTGCTTCTACTGCCACCAACAATTCCTCTGCCGGTGCGCCTGAAAGAAAGCCAAGCCTGCCAAACTTTACTCCTAGTACAGGAATATCACCATCAGAAAACTCATGAACTGCACGAATAATTGTGCCGTCACCACCCAGTGCAACAACTAAGTCACTGGGAGCGTCATCTTTGACTGAATGAATGGATACCGCATTATCAGCACACCATTGATGCAGACGATCAGCAGCTGCAAGCGCACGTTTATCATAGTCGTTAACGACTAATGCAATCTTTTTTCCTGTGAGATTCACGTGACCTCCTGAAGATGCGTGCGCAAACCTAAGACAGGTCTGCATGGGCATTACTTACGACTTCCTCAATAGTAGCGCAATTCGCCTCAGATTCCGATACTTTTGAATTTGTATCCTCTTTGCGTGCCCAAAGCCAAAATTCGATATTGCCACGTGGTCCTTTGATGGGCGAATACGTCCAATCCACAGGGACAAGTCCCGCATCCAGAAAAGATCTTGCTAGACGCTGCAAAATTGTGAGGTGTAGCTCTGGGTCAGTAATAACTCCGCCCCTGGGAACTTCTTCACGAAGAGCTTCAAATTGAGGCTTTACTAAGAGAATCAGGTCTCCGCCAGAACTTAAACCTCCATCTGATGCAGAAGTTCTGGACTGCAATTCAGAGTGGCGTGACCTGGGAGAGCAACAATGCTGCTTAGTAATGGATACTTTAAACTGATCTACCAACTTTACTAAAGAAATAAACGAAAGGTCTGCTACCACAAGGTCAAAAGGTGGCTCGAAATCTTCCAACTCACAAAAGTTCGCAGTTCTGAAGTTTGTGCGCTCTAGAACCGTCACGCGCGGGTCTTGGCGCAATTTCCAGGCAAACTGACCATAAGCAACATCAAATGCAGTCACATGACTTGCTCCCGCCTGTAGCAAGCAGTCGGTAAATCCACCCGTCGAGGCTCCCACATCAAGAGCGCGCAGGCCTTGCACGGAATCATAATAATCGAAAGCAAGGAGAGCACCACGCAGCTTTTCCCCACCGCGTGAGACGTAAGGACCGGTATAACGTTTTTTTGCCATTATCTGGACTTAGTTACTTCTTCAAGCGAGCAATGATTTTGTCTGCAACACTTTGAGCGTCAAGTCCTGTAATCTCAAGAAGCTCTTTGACCGTACCCTGAGCAACAAAGGCATCAGGTGTGCCTATCTGCAATACAGGTGTAGCAATTTCAGCCGATTCTAAGAATTCCATAACACCAGAGCCAAATCCACCACGGACAGTATTTTCTTCTAGAGTCACAATCAGTTTATGTTTGCTGGCTACCTTTTGCAAATAGCCTTCATCCAAGGGCTTGACCCAACGCATATTGGCAACACTTGCGTTAATGCCCGCCTCAGCCAAGATTTCGCTAGCCTCAACCGCAGAGGCAAGCATACGTCCTACAGCTAAGATAACTACTTCTTGGTCAGCCGCACGTTTTACTTCAACAGCCTTGCCATATTCCCAGGGACTGGGCTCGTCAGGCAAAGTGAGACCCTCAGAACTACCGCGCGGATAGCGCAAAGCAACAGGACCCTCAAGTTGTAATGCAGTGTGCAGGGCGTCTTGCAATTCAATTTCATTGGCAGGCGCCAATATTTGCATCCCAGGTACAGTACGTAAATAACTCAAATCATGAACACCATGATGAGTCGGACCATCTTCTCCTACCAGTCCCCCACGGTCTATGGCAAACACTACGTGAGCATCTTGCAGGGCAACATTTCCGATAATCTGATCATAGGAGCGCTGCAGGAAGGAAGAGTAAATCGCAACAACTGGCAACTTGCCTCCCAGGGCAAGTCCCGAAGCAAGTCCCACGGCATGTTCTTCGGCAATACCAACATCAATGAAGCGCTCTGGCTGGTCAGTGAAGTGGTCACGGAAAATATCGAGTCCTGTGCCATTGGGCATAGCAGCAGTAATAGCTACAATGTCGGGATTCTTCTCAGCCTCTTTAACGAGAGAATCACCAAAAATCTGCGTATAGGCAGGGGGAGCATCAGGGTTCGCCTTAACTTCTCCCGTTTTAATGTCAAACGCACCTACTCCATGAAAGAGTGTTGAGTTGTTTTCTGCAGGAGCATAGCCACGACCCTTTTGGGTTATGGCATGGATAACGATGGGCTCAGGAACTTCTTTCGCCATACGTACTGCAGTCTCTACCTGCTCAATATCATGACCATCAATAGGTCCAACATAAGTAATGCCCAGCTCTTCAAAGATCATCCCTGGAACTACAAGGTGTTTAAGCGAGTCACGTACCCTAACACCTAAATCTAGCAGATGCTTACCTGCATCCCCTCTGCGCTCTAGCTGACGCTGGGCAAACTCTCGCTTACCCCAATAGCGACGATCCATGCGGATCCGTCCCAGATAGCTAGTTAAGGCCCCTACATTTTGAGAGATGGACATCTCATTATCGTTAAGAATAATCGTCATATTAGCACCCGTGTGACCAATATGATTGAGTGCCTCCCATGCCATGCCGCCTGTCATGGAGCCATCCCCTATCATGGCAACAACCTGAGGGAAGTCTTTTGGGGTTTTCGCACCCTTGTAACCACCATGTGCTAAGACATAGCCCAGCGCAACAGAAAGTGAATCTGAAGCATGTCCTGTGCCATAGAGGTCAAATTCAGATTCTGATCTTTTAGGGAAGCCTGAGACACCACCAAAGGTTCTCAAGGTGTGAAAGTCATCGACTCTGCCAGTAAGCAGTTTATGCACGTAACTTTGATGACCCACATCAAAAACCATGCAATCTGGAGGAGTATTAAGTGCGCGATACGCACCAACAGTCAACTCAACTACCCCTAAGTTGGGGGCAAGATGTCCTCCCGTTTCGGATACGGTTTGAATTAGTTTAGACCTAAGTTCAGCACAAAGTTGATTAAGCTGTGCTAAATCTAGCTGTTTTAGGTCATTGGGTGTCTTAATGCTCTGAAGCAGGCTCATTGTCGTCCGCTATTTCCTCTATGTTTTGAGTTTCACTATTTTGGATAGTGCCATCAGGAGGGTCCACTCCCTCTTCGACAGCATCTTGGCTTTGAGATTCATCCAAGACCTGATTGTTGACATCGTCAAACTGGCTATCAGCCTCTGTATCGGCTTCATCGCTAACTTCCCAAGCTGCCTGATCTATAAGTTCTGTGCAGCGATTTGCAAGAGCAACGCCCTCTTCTAGCAAATCAAGGCTTCGCTCTAGTGAAACGTCTTTTTTGCGTACTTGCGTTACTATGTCATCTAGCTGCTCTTTGGCAGCAGCGTAGGTATCTGTCATATTTAGTCCTACATTCCTTACTGCGTATTTGCTGTTGCTTCGCCAGCGTTTTCTTTTATCGTTTTTATTCGTGCAACTTTACCTAAAACACCATTAATAAACTTTGAGGTGTCATCTCCACCAAACTCTTTAGCTAGAGTAACAGCTTCATTGATTGCAACTGAATCTGGCACCGAATCGTTGTACATAATTTCCCATACACCCATGCGCGCAATGTTGCGATCTGCTGGTGGCATACGGTACAGCGACCAATGCTCTAAGACACTGTCAAGCAGCATGTCAATCTCTGCCCGGTGTAGCTCAAAACCACGAACGATTTCAAGCGCATAGCCCTTAGGTTCATCTGCAAAGAGCTCAAAGAAGCTAAATTGCTCGCAGGTATCTCGGTCTTCGCAGAGATGCAAACAGTCCTCCACCTGGTCTTGAGGAATTGCCTGGGAACCTTCTTTTAAGACATCGTCAAGTAAACGCTCTGCGAGCTCTAACTGGTAGAGCAAGCGCAGAGCGTAATATCGAGCAAAGGTCCGACTGTGCGATTTTGGAAGCTTAGGACTCAAAACTCAGCCCCTCAATGTATACATCAATATTAGCCGCCTCAACGCCCAGTTGTGAACTTAGCGCATCCAGCACAGCTTGCTGCACTGCCTCACCAAGGTCAGTCAATTTCATGCCATAACGTGCTGTGACATAAACAGCAATGTCTAAAGCTTCACCCTTTTCAGTGACACTTACCTCTACAGAAGGTATGCGTGACTTAAAGATTGCAGCAGCCCCCGTGATGGGGGTTCCTCCTACAGCTGTGACACCGTCTACCTGTTCACTTGCAATACGAACAATGGTCTCTAGCACGTTTGGTGCCACTGACAGACCATCGAATTCTACTCTATTCGACATCCCAATCTCCCATTTCTTTTTCTAGGAAATCTGTGTAGACTTCACCAGTCTCAAATACGGGTTTATCCAGGGCGGCATAGTGGAAATCAATAGTTGTTGCGATTCCCTCTACGTGGAATTCTTTCAGTGCACGTTTGCCGCGAGCAATGGCTTCTTCACGAGTCTCGCCCCATACCAACAACTTTGCTACCAGCGAATCGTAGAAAGGAGGAATATCCTTTCCAGCCTCAAGGTAAGTATCGACACGCACGCCATAACCACCAGGAACAGCAAAGCGTGTTACGCGTCCTGGGCTAGGTTGGAAGTTCTTGCGCGGGTCTTCTGCGTTGATGCGGAACTCAATCGCATGCCCGCGAATACTGACCTCATCTTGCGAGAAGGACAGTGGATTACCATAGGCAATGCTGATTTGTTCAGCAACAATATCGCGGTCAACAATCATTTCAGTTACACAGTGCTCTACCTGAATACGCGTGTTCATTTCCATAAAGTAGAAGCTGCCGTCTTGGTCAAAGAGACATTCTACCGTTCCCGCACCTTCGTAATCTACCGATGCTGCAAGCTGCAGAGCTGCCTCACCCATCTCTTTACGACGCTCAGGAGTCAAGGCAACTGATGGAGCCTCTTCAATCAGCTTCTGATGGCGACGTTGAACACTACAATCACGCTCGTAGAGATAGACACCGTTACCCTGTTGGTCAACAAGAATTTGAATCTCGATGTGACGCGGACGCAATAGATACTTCTCTAGATATACGGTGTCATCACCAAAGGCCGCTAGAGCCTCTGTGCGAGCAGCGTCCCATTGCTTCTGAAGGTCATCAGAACCGCTGGCAATACGCATACCCTTACCGCCGCCACCAGCACTAGCCTTGACCAGTACAGGATAGCCCACCTTATCAGCGAAGTCGCGAGCCTCATCTACAGTCTCGATCGCACCTGGTGAACCAGGCACAACAGGTACGCCAGCAGCTGTTGCCGTCTCACGTGCGATAGACTTATTGCCCATCTTGTTAATCGCATCAGGTGATGGCCCGATGAACTTCAAGCCATTGTCGGTGCAGGCCTGGGCAAACTCCGCATTTTCTGCAAGAAATCCGTATCCAGGATGAATTGCCTCAGCGCCTGTCTGAAGTGCAGCCTGAATAATGTTTTGAATCACCAGATAAGATTGATTTGACGGAGCAGGTCCAATACAAATCGCCTCATCGGCCTCTTCTACATGGCGAGAATTGATATCTGCCTGTGAATAAACAGCAACTGTCTTAATGCCCATCTCGCGCGCAGAACGCATGACGCGCAGGGCAACCTCTCCTCTGTTTGCTACAAGAATCTTCTTGAACATAATTACCCTTTCTTGTGTATATGCCCACAGCATACACCTTACCAGCTATAACCAAGCTAATTTGGTGAGTGCGCAGGCTTCACGCTTCAGGTCGTAGCGTGCAACGCACGTGAGAATTGAAGCGTGAAGGCTGAGTACCGCCAGATTAGCTTGGTTCGATGTACATGATGACGTCACCAAAGCCTAGGGCGTCACCGTTCTCGCACAGGATTTCACGAACTACGCCACCGTTTTCAGCAGTGATTTCACTCATAAGTTTCATTGCTTCAAGAATACAAACCGTGTCACCCGCAGCAACTGTATCGCCTACGGCAACAAAAGCAGCTGATTCGGGAGAGGGCTTGTCATAGAAAGTTCCCACCATAGGGGCAGTCACTGCAATCCAGTTCGCTGGACGTTCTCCGGCAGCAGGGGCAGCAGCAGGCGCTGCTTCTGCAACAGGGGCAGCTGGGGCTGGGGCAGCAGCTACAGGAGCTGGTGCAGGTGCCGCAGCAGCAGGAGCCGCAGGGGCCGTACCAGGGGCATTTGCCTTACGTAAAGCTACTTGTGAGTCTCCCTCACTGATAACTACTTCTGCTACTCCAGAAGCATCAAGAGCCTTGATTAGGGTCTCAATATGACGTACGTCCATAGTT
>WQVS01000036.1 GCA_009785705.1 Coriobacteriia bacterium | reverse complement strand
GTCTCTATGAGTGTCGTCTCCAAGACCTAGCTGACCTGAAAAATTGCTACCCCAAGCCCACAGTTCTCCAAGAGCGTTAAAGGCTAAGAAGTAGTTGTTTCCGCCATGTACACTAACCCAATTGTTATCTGTTCCTACTCTACCTGGACCACCGGTACCATCATTAGGTCTTCCTAGTTCTGCTGCTACTCCCCAAGTATAGAGGTGTCCTGCAGTAGTTATTGCTGCAGAGGACGAGTTTGTAGTTCTAACATCTACCCAATTTGTAGCTGTTCCTACTTGTGTTTCTGTTCCTGTTAAGGGGATGTCCCAAAGTTGTCCTGACTCAGTAACACCTTGCCAAGTAGGAAAGAAAGGAAAGGCACTATCTGATCTAGCAGATATAACAGACCAATCATTTCTTGTACCGACTTGTTCTAAGGTGATATCAGTAGCTGCTGCTGTAGTAGACCTAAAGAGATATCCGTCACTACATATTGCAAGTAGCCTTGTGTTTCCTTGAGAAACAGATGCAAAGGTAGTTCCTACTTCTACTGGAGTTGGGACGTTAAATCCACCTTGTCCCCATCTAAAGAGCTCTCCATTTTCATTTATTGCAGAAGCTTGACCAACCCTTGCAGATACTTGCATCCAGTTATCTGCTTCTCCTACTTGTGCAGGAGTATTTGGAGGAATACCTAGATTTACTCCGCCTTGTCCCATTTGATATTCACTCCAAGGTGCTCCCCAAGAAAAGAGCTCACCATTAGTGTTAATAGCATAGGCTGCTGTTGCTGATCCTGCTACATATACCCAATTTTCTGAGTGAGTTGCTCTTGCAGGAAGATCACTTGGACTTTCTGCAGTTACTGTACGTGCTAGTCGGCCACTAGTATCAGCTCCCCATGAATAGAGAGGGAAAGAATCTCTTTGAGCAGCAGAGCTTAGCTCAAATCCGTTATCTGGTGTAACTTCTTCTATAACTGTTGTAATGAAGAGTGTGCGAGCTACTTCTGTAACTGTAACTGTGAGTTTGTATTCTGCTTGAGAGTAGATAACTGTTGAAGGAGCTGAAACTCCTGATGAGTTAGCTACTTCTGTTATGCGCCAAACAAAGACACCAGGATCTGTAAACTCAACACCATCAAGTATATCTATGCTGCGCAGCAAAGTAGATACTGCACCTGAAGTCTCTACAGTAGTAGATGAGTGATTCATATCAATAGATACTCTACCAACACCACTCACTACAGAAGTACCCAATTGTGGGATTTCTGCTGCACGAGAAGTCTCTCCATTGAAGCTATATCTTTCAATGTTGAAGTCAAAGCTAAGATTAGATGTAGTTAGATCTGCTGGCTTTTGCAAAGCCTTTGTAAGGTCTGCACGTGCAGTTACTGGATCTGGAGTAACTCTGTTATAGACATTAGTAAAGGTCATAGGATCAGTTCTTACTAGTGCCATAGAGTGATTCCCTGAACCAGTTTGTGAAAAGGCTTGTAGACCTGTTGTCTGCAAGATTTGGACTGGAGTTGCTTGAGACTGGTTAGCTGGTATAAGAGGGTTATCTCCCGTACCAAGGCGCCCATCTGCACCATTACCCCAACCAAACAGTATTCCGTCAGCAGTCATGGCAAAGCTGTGCTGGTTTCCGCCACCAAGACCAATCCAGGTACGTCCAGCACCCACTTCCCTAGGTCTTCTGTTGTCAGTAGCGCTTCCAGCGCCGCCACCACCTGTACGGCCAAGTCCAACGCCTGCTGTTGAAGTTGTGCCACCTCTCCAAGAAAAGAGTCTTCCGCATTCAGTAAGTGCTACCCAGGTACGGTTTTCTATCTGGCAAATTACATCTGCCCATCTTAGGTTAGTGCCACCTGCAATTCCACTTACATCTACAGGAGTGGGTATGTCAGTAGTTCCTCCTGCTCTCGCACCAGTACCACTTGCTGTTACCGTATTCGACTCATTGTTAAGACCCCAAGAATAGAGAGATCTGCAGCACCTACAAATAGAAACCGCAACCGAATTTGCACCCGCGCGCATAGTATGCCACTGAGTTACACCTGCTGGGGCATTAAGTGCTGCACTACCAGCACTTGCATTAATGCGAGTAAAGGTGCTTCTAGCCGCAGCGCCTCCAGCAGCATTTGAAGCTGTTCGACCTAGATTCGAATCACTGTTATCACCAGCTGAATAGATATGTCCATTTTCGTTGATAAGGAAGGTAAAGTGTCTAGACCCTGTAGTTATTGAAACTGTTGAGACATCTACCCAATTTGAAGGCAGGTGTGTTGCTACCCTTACAGGAGAGCGTGTATCGGATGTATTTGCCGTACCAGGTACGCCTCTACCCAGTTGGCCTCTGCCATTAGCTCCCCAAGCCCACACTTCACCTTGGTCGTTGATGGCAAACATGCGTCCTCCATCAGCTGCACCCGAAGCATCTACCGCTACCCATCTATGAGCTTCACCACCAGCAGCTATTTTCTCAAGCTCTGTCGGTTCTCCTGGCGCTGGAGCTGGCATAAAGAGTCTCTCTGGTCTGGTAATATTTGCTGAATCTGCAGAGTCTGGTCTACCCATTCGATCAGAGTTTCTAGGCGCCCCCCACACATAGAGGTGTCCGTCGCTGTTAATAGCCATAGACCCGCCTGCTGCAGTTGCTACTTCTACCCAGTTTTCACGTAGTTGCTGTACTGGACTTCCACCTGGTACGTTTACATATTGCCTTGGTCTTGGCGCATCATGTGTGCCGCCAGAAGCACCAGTACCAAGCTGCCCTGTAGTATTTAGTCCCCATGAAAACAAGGGAGCTCCAAAGTCACCACCCGTGTCTAATACTATGGCTGATGAAGTTACTTCAAGTATCTGGTTAGGGAAGGTACCCGTTATCACAATTCTGAGTTCATAGACTGCTGGAGAGTAGTTAACTGAAGAGCGACCAGCAAGTGCATTTACTCCAGAGGAATCTTCTACTTCACTGATATGCCATATGTATATACCTGGAATGATGTCGGCACTTCTTAAGTCAATGCCACCAAGAAGATCTATGTCCAGGCGAAGGGTTCTCGTAGAACCTGTTACTGTAACATCAGCATTGTCTGCATTAATGTTAAAAGTTCTGTGACCTACACCTGCAGCAGCAGGTGGTGGTGCTTGATCTCCAATCCTTGGAAGCCTCCAAAGATTTGTGGGATCCGGTGTTCCATAAGAATCGAGAAACGCATAAGGTCTCACTTCAAAAGTAAAGTTAAGGTTTGGTGCAGGCTGATCTACTGGTGTATGAAGTACTTTTGTTAGTGCAGATTCTGCTGGAGGAATAGGTACTATTCCTATACGGTTAGCTGTGCCTTCAGAAGGCATGGTCGTCCAGGGAGCTGATGGAGCAACAGAACCAATAACTGCTGTAGTTCCACTTTGATTTGCCTGATTGCCTCCTGGCATTTGAACGGGCACTACGCGATGCTCTGCAGGTAGTTGAGCCACTATTCTAAAGTTTCCTGCAGGCATACCTACAAAGGTAAAGACACCATTAGCATCAGTTGTAACGGGAGCCATAGGATTTCCAGCAATATCTAGTGCTGGAGTACCTGGTGT
Organism: Coriobacteriia bacterium; assembly: GCA_009785705.1. Lineage (GTDB taxonomy): Bacteria > Actinomycetota > Coriobacteriia > WRKU01 > WQUG01 > WRBW01. The sequence continues at coordinate 8,817 of WQVS01000036.1, read as the reverse complement.
AGTTTCTAGACTCACGGTAATGCCCGCAAGTCTTTCTTCACCTGCATCCAATAGTCCGTTTTGATTTGCATCTAACCAGACAGTTCCTCTGATAGAGCGTTGGCGTACTTCTAGACTGTGTACGGGTGATACGTTTTCATAGCCACCGTCTGTGTATTGCTCGAATAGATAGTCATCAAAGCTGACGTGTGCTTGGTTTTGGATTACTGTGCCAGCGGTCGTGTCTGTATTTACGTCTGCCTGGAAGGTGACAGTCACATAGTCATAAACTGTTTGACCTGCAACAACACGCGAACCTTCGATAATGCCCGAAGTGGTCGTATCAGGACCTACGCGAGAATCTTCACCCACATTTACTGTTAGCGTCCTAGTACCTGCATTAAAGTTATAGAATCCTGCTGCAGACTGACCATTAATCGTGACTGATCCAGGAACAAAGCTCAAATTAGAATGCAATACATCTGTCAGTACTGTTTGGCTAGCATCAGCTTCACCGATGTTTCTAATAACAATAGAGTAGGTAACACGCTGGCCAGGTTGCACCTGATTGCTAGGCGTATTGAGCGATGTTTTCTCTACTTCTAAAAATGATGGCGTCATAAGCCTGATGTCATCAAGCAAGTTCCCCATAACAAGGGTTCCACCATGTGCGCGTGTTCCCTGAAAAGCAAAGCGTGTTATGTCTTGACCTGCAGGTATGGTAAAGACACCTGCAACACGTGCCCAAGCTGTTCTGTCTTGCTCGCTAAAGTCTTGGGCAGGAGGATCGAAAACAGGGTTAGTGCCAATGGGTCCTGAGACATGCACAGGGAAACCATCATTTACCGCAGCAATTGCTGGGTCGGTTGGGTCATACAGGAAGAAATCTAGACGGTCTTGTTGAGCAGGACCTACACCAGAGCGTCCGCGATGGAAAAACTCGTAGTAAACGGTCATGCCAGGGGTTGTGTTTGCGTCTTGATAGAGGATACTTGGGACAGAGCCACTAAGTTCTGCAGCCTGTAAACCACTATGGGGTGTAAAGCTTGGACCGATGGGGGTAAGACCTTCCCAAACAAAGTCAATATAGTCAGCTTGAGGCAAAGTACGCTGCGCTGGAGCAACTGCAATGGTGTTCCAACCAGGAACGACTTCTTGCCTCATAGTTTGCCAGCGACTATTTCTCGCACCATTTTTTGGATCGGCAAACATGCCGTTATATCTAAGGGCTCCCGTTCCTGTACTAACCGTATCAGTGCCACCGTAGGTAGCTATAATGGGGCGAGTACCTGGACGGTCATGGGACATGGGTGAGCTTGAGCGCCCACCACCCGGTGACAGAGGGGGCATAACATGAACGAAGGGTTCTTCAAAACTGGGATTGAGGAATTCGATATTGTCCCAATCTTTAACACGGGGAACAAAAAAGCTGCCATCAGGAACAAGTCCGCTAAAGGGGCTTGGTGCAATTTCACCAATCAGCTCTGCAGCATGCGGCGGCCCTAAAAGCTCAACTGCATCATCGTCTACATCTACTGCTGATGCAGCAGGAGCATCTTCAATTGCAGATTCATCTACAGGTGCAGCAGGAGCATCTTCAAGCAACCCTTCTTGGTTAATGCTCTGGGCATATTCTGGTTGCTGAACTTGCTGAGCAGCCTGAGTAAGACCTGCATCAAGTTCAGTCTCAGAACTTGCCACAGTGAGCAAGGGCAAAGTCAACAAGAACAATGCCACGAAAGCTGCTGTGACCTTGAACTTTGTTGATGCTGTTACTGTTCTTTTGTTCTTTAACATGCTGTTTAGTCTTTCCTTCATTGTGTAGATCCTCATGTTTCTTTTTGGCTTCTATTAACTTTGTTATAGTCCAGTTCTACTTAAGTATGTCTAAGCACTACAAAGACTTGTATGGTATAGAGCTCGGTGAGGTAACAATAGCCTTGGTGTGAGTTAACTGATTAAAGCTAGTGAGAATTCAATAAGTCAGTGAGATGGCTAGAGCTACGAGCTAAAACCAAACAAGCCTTTGTACTACTTAGGCTGAATGGCTTGAGCTAGCTTTGACACAAAAGGACACACTCTTGACAGACAAGAATGTACCGTAGTGGCTCTCTGTTATTTTGTTGTTAAAGGATGATTTGCATTTGCTTGCTGCAGATTGCACTAAGCAAATAGCGTCTACATAAAAGAGCTGCAGACTAGATAAAGATCTTAAGGGAACCTTGAATGCTTCAAAGAATCCCTTTATCTTCTCGACAAATAGCGAGAAGATAAAAGTTTGGCGGTCCATACAATTACCTCACAGTTCAAATTGCCTCATATGTTCACTGGCAACGTGGCTGCAGTGCCTCATTACTGCATGTGTGTGCCACATTGATACCAGATAAACTATACGGAGATTTGAAGCAGCTTGCAATACCTTATCTTCAGACTTTTGTTACATTAAACGGGATTGACGCTTCGATTGTAAGAAAATCTACTAGCTCAAGCACAATTATCGCATCATTTCTACACAATTCCTGTCCACAAATGCAATTTTCAAGACTCTCATGCATTATAACTATTATCAAAAAAAGCGACCCTTTCGAGTCGCTTTTTAGTTTTTTTATGCTTAAGGTAACTAGAGCAGGCATTAACTTAAACTACAGGGAGTTCTTCGATTCTTCTGCGATTGCGTGATGACATCACCAGCATCAGTGCCGCTACAGCAAGAGCTGCTGCAACAAGAGCAATATTAGCACCAATAACAAGGCCTGTAGGGGTAATGGTTTGCAATGTATTTGTAAAGGCAGCTGAGTTGTTAAAGACGCTATTAACAAGAGCATTGCTAACAAGACCGTTTGCAGTCAAGGATGAACCATAACCAGGAAGAACATCTGGAGCAAACTCTACCGCAGTTCCAGCGCCCTGCAAGACTGAAGCTGCTGGCCTAAAGGTCTCTGCAGCTGCCTCGGTAATAACATAGCTTGTACCTGCTGGGAGAGTCGGAAATATCAAGCGTTCACCATCGCGCAATTGGAAGCTAGCAGCCCCATTAATGAATGGGATTGATGTCTCCCTTGCTACCCCATTGACTGTCGTTGGGGCCGGAGTATTACCGTCTGACATTACGATTGTCCCAACAAGAGGGCTCGGCAGTTCAGGAGTCACCGTTGTTGATCCAGACTCCAATGGTGCAGAAGCAGTCAGTGTCGCTGTAAATGAGAAAAGTGTGTTTAGATTTGCATTGTGACGATTCGCTTCACCAATAGTCTTTGAGAAGAACAGGGCTGGATTTGTTGAGTCTCCGATAGAAGGAACAAACACATTCGTGAATTGCATACCAGCGCCCTGCTTTGTGCCAATATCAAGATTGCCTAGTGCACCTGAAACAGCGAAGACTTCAACATAGTTAACGGTCATCTCTGTAAGCGGGGCTACGGGATTTGCGAAGTGAGCTCTTAGTAGCCATTGTGTAGCATCATAAGCTACGCCTGTAGTTCCTGATGATCCAGCAAGTTCAGTTACAATCCAATCATGAGGACCAGCGTTAATCTCTGAACTTGAGTTTGCAGCAGCAACAAGGGCAGGGAGAATGTTGGTAGTTGCTGAAGTTTCGCCTGCAGCAACAGTAAGGGTTGTCTCACTTAGATTAGGATGAGCAGCACCACTTGGTGATGGTCCATCGTTGTATCCTGCCCTTTCAAAGGCAAAGGTGAAAGAGAGTCCACCAGCAGGAACGCTCACGCCTTCAGGCATGTTCATATTCTTTGTAATCAGAGCCGAAAGTGCCGGATTAGCAGTAGCCTCAACTGAGCTGCTGGCAAAGGCGGGCATGGCTACACCAAGACCCACAACTAGTGCCAAAACCAGCACAATTGCAAATTTGCCTATCATTTTTTTCATATTGAATTCCTCACTGATCTGAACTATCTGCTGTGCTCTCCATATAAGCACAGCTACTCACACAAAGCCTACTTTTTTATTGTACTAATTCTAGTCACAAATAGCAATAATTTGCCCACATTTTATAAGAATTTTCTTCATATCTTGGAAGCTTTAGGCCCAGGTATCCCCTATGGTTACGTTAACTTCTAGCGGAACTGTAAAGTCTGGGGCCACCTGCGTCATTGCGCGCACGACCAACTCACTTAACGCTGCGCACTCTTCTTCCGGAGCCTCAAAGACTAGTTCATCATGCACCTGCAATAACATCCTTGCCTGCAGGCCTGAATCGCGCAAACGATGATCAACTGCAACCATGGCCAATTTGACAAGGTCGGCAGCAGTTCCTTGCATGGGATGATTCATTGCTGTGCGCTCTCCAAAAGCGTGAAGTGCCCTGCTAGAGCTTTGCAATTCTGGAATGTGACGCTTGCGCCCGAAGTAAGTTTTTACCCATCCCTGTTCTTTTGCTTCTTGAATCGTCTCATCCAAATAGTTTTTTACTCGCGGGAAACTTGCATAGTAGCGGTCAATAATCTGCTTTGCTTCCCCAAAGGAAATATCTAGAGCCTGCCCTAAGCCATGTGGCCCCTGCCCATAGATGATTCCAAAATTGACTGCCTTTGCCTTACTGCGCAAACCTGAATCTATGTGCTTTGCTTGTTCACTGTCAAGCCCAAAGATACGCACTGCAGTTTCTGCGTGAAAGTCCTCCCCCGAATTGAAGGCTTCAATGAGGCCTTCATCCCCTGAAAGCTCTGCAAGCACGCGTAGCTCAATCTGACTATAGTCGGCTGACAGTAGCTTCCAGCCCTTCTGCGGCACAAAAGCTTCGCGGATGCGTCTACCCATTTCTGTACGAATAGGAATGTTTTGCAGATTGGGACGCGAAGAAGACAGTCTGCCTGTTGCTGTTACTGCCTGGTTAAAGCTGGTGTGAATACGTCCATCTTTTGCAATCAGCCTAGGGAAAGCTTCTAGATAGGTGCTTTGCAGTTTAGTGAATTCCCTATATTCAGTAATCTTTGCAGCTATAGGATGATGTGCCTTTAGCTCAGCAAGTACTGCTGCGTTGGTTGATCTGCCTGTACGCGTCTTCTTGATAACGGGCAGCTCTAATCTGTCGAAAAGAATCTCTGCAAGCTGCTTCGGCGAATCCAGATTAAAGTCACTCGTTCCCGCTAAGGTATAGATTTCTTCACGCAAGACATCAATTCGAGCACGCCCATACTGGGCAAGCTCGTCTAGCTTTTCGGCACATATACTAATGCCTGCGTGCTCCATACGAGCCAACACCGGAATAAGTGGAAGCTCCATCTGACGATACAATTCAAGAGATCCGCTTTTATCTAGATGGTCTTCCAGGATGCCAGCAAGGCGTGCTATAAGTTCTGCCTCGCTAGCTGCACGCTTAGCTGCAAGTCCATCCCCTGCTTCATCTTCTGTTGGCATGAACAGTTCAATGTCTGCATATTCGAGTGCCAGTGCCTTAAGGCTAAAATCATTTTTGTGCGAAGCAAGTAAGTAAGCAGCTAGCGACAAATCAAAGTCATTTTCTGTTGAAAATTGCTGCGGATCTAGGTTTGGGATAAGGGCATTATCAGGAGCAGCTACCTCTGTAAAAAGTGCTTTAAGGTCAGGGGCAGCAAGTTGCTGATTCTCCTGTAACAATTGAGCTAAAACATCTGCGATTGAGGGTGCCTGAGTAATCGTGGCGACAGCAGGAAGATCCCCATCCTTGTCTTTGTCTGCATCCACATCTACACCTGATACAGCCAAGATTTGCTCATTGTCAAAAAGAGTATCCCCCGATGATGCAATGACGACACCTTTGTAGGGTGAATTTTGAGCTGCCGTGCTGTCATAGGGACTTGTACTGATTAGTGCTGTAGGGTCATCTTCTTCTGCAGTATCATCAAGGTTCTCATCCTTGTCAGCAGCATCTCGGGCGTCCCTATCAAGCTTCAGCATCCAATTCAGGGGTGAGCGTAGACCATAGCGCATAAAGGGCTCATGCAAGTCTTCTGCCGTATAGTGACCAAACTCCAAATCACAGAGATTAATATCTAGTGGCACGTCGCAAAGAATCGTTGCAACAATGCGCGAAACTTCAGCGGCTTCTTTGTGTTCTGTCAGATTCTGTCCGACTCTGCCCTTTATTTCGCCCTCTGTCGCAGCCTGCAAAACAGCATCTAAGGTGCCATATTGTGCAAGTAGTCTTGCAGCCGTTTTTTCTCCAACACTAGGAACGCCAGGAATATTGTCACCAGGGTCGCCTTTAAGTCCTAGGAAATCTATAACTTGCGCAGGGGTAATGCCGTAGCGTTCTTCAACTTCTGCAGGACCAATAATGCGCAGTCCGCCGTCGTCTCCCCCATATGCCCTACCCTGGGAAACGATTTTCGTGCTTTCGCTAACAAGCTGGTAAGCATCGCGGTCACTGGTTGCCAGATACACTTGCAGACCTAGTTGCTCCCCCTGCTTTGCCAGAGTTCCCAAAATGTCATCACCTTCAACATTGGGAACACAGGCAACGGGTATCTGCATAGCGGCAAGAAGTTCTTTGATAATGGGAAATTGTGACTTTAGGTCAGGATCTGTTGGGAGGCGCTGAATCTTGTATTGTGCCAAGGCTTCAATACGTGCTGTTGGCCTGCCCTCATCAAAGGCAACAACTACAGCATCGGGCCGTAGTTGATTAAGCGTCTTTGACAGTATCGAGAAAAACCCAAAAACAGCATTAGTCGGCTGTCCGTCAGGTGCAGTTAGAGATGCTTGCATGGCATGAAAAGCCCTGTGCATCCAGGAATGACCATCAACGATAAGAACTTTTTTCTGACTTTCTGTTTGAGCTTTGGCGGCCTTTTGATTCATAGAGTCACCTCGCATTCAGAATTGAGAATTGCTACTTTGCGTTCATTAAGATATAGCAATACTATCAGAAAATAACTGCAGGTCACAGGTACAATTGGAAAGTATTCATACTGTGCTCTTAAGAAGACATGTAAAACACTGAATGCGTCATTCTCTGCAAGGGGTAGGACTAGGGTGCGGACTCTAAGGGAGATAAGCCTCTTCCCCGACAAAAGTGTCACAAGACACTAGTAGCGCAGTATCCCTAACACAACATAGCGCGCGTCATCAAAGTCGTATTCACAAGTCGACATAGCAAGGATACGGTCTCCTTCTTGCCATCTTACGTCACTTTCAAAAGTTGTGTTGCTTTCTGCAAAGGTAAGTAGGCTAGAAATGTTTTCGGGGAACACGAAGGCACGTGCACGCCACTGCCCTTCTGCCACTACAAAGCCATACATCAAGTCAACACGATAGTTTCTCTCTGGTGTATAGAGGAACATAACAGAATGATTCTCGAAGAAGGATTGTCTGCGGTAAGCATTAAGTGTTCCAAACATCTTGCCTGATCTCATGTGGTGTCCATAAATCACGCTAATTGGATCAGAAAAGTCTGGACTGTGGTTAAAGTCAAGGAAGATTGATCCATTTGCATTAAAGGTTCCATCGGGAAGTCGGCTGAGATAAAAGCTGTAATCATCAGCAGCCACAATGGGGTAATCAATGGGCGTACCAGGAGAATAAATCCATCCAATGATGTTTTCATTGATGGCATGCAATTCGTCCCAATCAATACCCTTTGCGGGAATGCCCAACTCTTCATCACGGTCGCTTGCGTCACCATCGTAAATCGCACGATCACGAACTACGTTATACGCTTCACTGCCCGAATTGTAGACTTGCTGAATTTCGTAGTAACGAAACCCAGAAAAGCCCAAAGCGGCTAAGGCGGCAAAGAAAAGTATCCAAAGAAAAATTCTCTTATTCATACTAGGTAGTATACCAGAGCAGGCAGCGAAAAAGCAGGATTTCCGCCCTGCCTTTTCTTCTCACATTCCCTCACTTTTTAACTACTCTATGCTTCCCCAAAGGTAAACATATCCCACTATATAATAAAACTAATCGACAACTGTAGCATTAGTTGTATCTACATCGCCATACTCCTTTTCACTTTTTCTATCCAGGTAAACCAAGAGCAATGCAAACAGGGCTACCGACGCGCTGATTACCATGGCGATTATCATAACTGCAGGGTCTTCATAATCCCCTGTTTTGGGTCCTGGGATGGGCTTGGCAGCAGTTGTGCCCGGAGCACCAGGAATAACTTCTGTTCCTGCCGGGGGTGTAGTAGGCGTTGATACAGGAGGAAGTTGAACCTCTCTATCAGATCCTCTATAGATACTGATGAAGGGTAGCGAACCTACCTGTCTGTTCTCCTGATTGGTCACCACTCTTTCGACCACCAATTGACCATTTTCACTAGTCACGGTATCTGTAATTCTGTAAAAGGTATCAGTGTCAAAGGTATAGTTGGGATGATCTGAAGGAATCTGTCTTACCGTGTAGACAAAGGTTCCTGCAGTACTATAAGACCAAGTACCAAATAAGGTGGCTAAAGGTCCACCGCCGTCTCCGACAATAGTGATATCCATCATAGTTCCTGATACAGCTTCTGGCATAGGCTGTTCTGCATTTGCTAGGTTGGATGCAGGAATCATTTCTGAACCACCTAAATTATTGCCTACAGGAACAATTCTGCTGTTCATGCCACTGACAGCTGCCGGCATAGGCTGTCCTGCATTTTGTGCTTCTAGCCTAAAGGTAAAGGTATAAGGGACAGCAGGATTTCCAAGTACGCTATGCACAAGAGCATAGTTTCCCTTGCCTGAATCCCAAGGATCACTGGCCAGAGACCCATAACTCTTATTAAAGACAATAACCGTATCGGTCGGATTATCTATTTTGTTGAGTCCAGTACTAATAGATGCGATTTCTGGAACTAGTCCGCCACCGGGAGCATTACGCACTATGATTACAACAGTGTAAACAGTATCATCCAAT
>WQVS01000035.1 GCA_009785705.1 Coriobacteriia bacterium | reverse complement strand
TAGTGCTACTGCTGCTAGAGCAATAGTACATACAGCTATACCTTTTTGTAGACTAGCCTTAGCTGAAAAGCTTCTATTTGACTTTTGATGAGTGGATGATTGTCTTACTTGATGCACTACAGAGAAGAGTGCAGATAAATTACTAAAGAATGAATGTACTTTACTTACAGAGGGCTTACTTTTCCTAGAATTGCCCCCCCCCCCCGATAAATTGGGGAGTGCTTGTACTTTTGACGGTCATATGGTTTTCCTTTACCCTTTGTCTCGACTGTGTTTGCCTCTTGGTACAGGTAGATATCAAAATACCTGCTTTTACTATCATATAGTATACAGGTTAGATATGAAGAAATTGTATAGGTCGACTTACGGATAAGTAGCTCCAATTCAGGAGGTCTGATTTTCAATAGCTCGCCGCAAGGGTGGAGCTATTACTAGTACTAGAATTATTTTAAGCAGTTCTGGGATTATGAAAGGGGTCATTCCTGCCAGAAAGGCTGCTGGTAGACCAATTTGCGTTATGGCAGCAATCTGAAGTGAACCCAGGGTAAGGTTTAGTGCTGCGCCTAGAATTAGGGCTAGTGCAAGCCAAACATAGGGGATTTTGCTGGATAGGGCGCTGGGGTTGCCAGCAGGATTACTGCTGTTACTGATGGGGTCACTGTTGCTGATGTTTAGGCTATTTGTTCCGTCTGTATTGTTTAGTTTATTTCTGCTGTTTGTGCTCCTCTTCAGAAACTTATCAGCAGCAAGGCCTGCGATGAGGGCTACTAGGGGAAAAGATAAGAGGTAACCCCCTGATGTTCCTATGAGCATGCCAAACCCGCCCTGAAATGCCGAGAAAACGGGAGCACCTAAGGCGCCTAGCAACAAGTAAAGAAGTGTTGCAATGACTCCTCTTCTAGCACCGAGCACTACACCTGCCAAAGGAACTGCGAAGGTTTGCATAGTAAGGGGTACTAGGGGCAAGGGTATGGTGATTTGTGCCAGAACTGCAATTATAGCGACAAAGAGCGCAATCAAAACTAGGTCACGCGTTGTTGTTCTTTTATTCACTATTGGACTTCCCTTCCCCGTTTAAGTTTTAACAAGTATACAGATAGGGAAAGATTATTGTCAACTAATTTTCTGATTTTAGGTGACAATACAAAGTGGTTCAACTTTGTCTTATTTAGGACCTATTTGGGTCGTACGCTGACCTCTCCTGAAGACAGGGTGAGCATTTCACCTGTTTCTGCCTTTACGATAAGTTGCCCTTTTTCATCGAGGTCAAGTGCGATTGCTTCGTACTGGTCATTTGCTCTAATGACAGAGACTTTCTCCCCCAGGATGAACATGCGCTGCTTGTAGCGTGCAAGCATTTCTGCATCATCATAGAGTTTCTCGGGAGACGCGACCCTGTTAATAATTTCAGCAGCAAGCTGATTTCTATTGCTTGAAGGACTTCCTTCTTCGAAAAGTGAACCTATCGTATTGCGCGCGTCTTGTGGAAAGCCTTTTTCTGGCTGAATGAAGTTTATTCCGATTCCTACGACAATCCATTGCATCGTGCCGCTCTCGAAGTCCATTGCTGCTTCTGTTGAGATGCCACACACTTTTTTGCTGTCTACAAAAATGTCGTTTGCCCATTTAATTGAAGGTTTTATTTCTGAAACAGCCTCTATGGCTTCACACACTGATACGGCAGTAGATGCTGTTATCAGGGTTGGCGTAGCAAAACTAATCTGCTTTGGGCAAAGTACTAAGCTCATATAGAGCCCGCTACCTGGCGGAGAAATAAAGGTTCTGCCATAGCGCCCTTTTCCTGCTGTTTGTGCATTAGCAAGTACTGCAGTGCCATGGGGGGCTCCTGCCATTGCTATCTCTTTGGCGATTGTGTTAGTAGACTCTATAGAATCATACACAGAGATGCGGCCTGAAAGTTCCTCATGTCTTAGGTAAGGAGTTATGCCTTGAACAGCTAAGATATCGTTGTTCCTGTCCAAACAGTAACCCTTATTGGTCACTGCCGCGATTCTGTAACCCTCTCCCCTTAATTCCTTAATGGCTTTCCACACGGTATTGCGACTTAGCTCAAGGTGGCTAGCAATGTGTTCGCCAGAAACACTTTGCCCGCGCTTATCTTCTAGCAGGGCAAGAACTTTTTCCTTTGTTTTCACTTTGCCTGTGCTTCCTCTTGAGACAAGAATCTCGTGCTGATGTTTAGGAGTAGTCGCATACTTAGGACTGTCTAAAGCTAGTGCTCGACATATCTACTTCGCTGTAATTGCCTAGAAAGGCTAGGTACTTTGTGCAAAGGTTTAGTCGCGTTAAAAGGTCATGAACTTTGGCATCATCAATATTTGCCTGAACATCAAAGTAGAACATGAAGTCAAAGTCTGTGTCAGCTATGGGGCGCGATTCGAGCTTTACTAGATTGAATCCCAGGTCAGCAAACTGCTTGATTACTTCAAAGAGGGTTCCTGATTTGTGTTCAACAGTTAACATGAGACTTATTCTGTCAGGGTTGCCATAAATCTCACATTTCTTCGATATGCAGATGAAGCGTGTGTAATTGTTCCTATTGTTCTGAATATTCTTTTCCAGAATCGAAAGACCATACAGTTCAGCACAATTCTCTGATGCAATAGCTGCAACATCTGACCTGCCACTTTCAGCAACTTTCTGTGCTGCCATCGCTGTATTGGTACACATTACCAGATTAATGTGAGGATGCTTCTCTATGAAGCTACTACACTGTCTTGCTGCCTGTTCGTGAGTGTATATTTCTGCTATGTCTTCAAGCGAAGCCCCTTCGCTACCCAGTAGCATGTGAGGAATAGATATTTTGACGCTTCTTGTGATGTAAAAGTTATATTCTTTCATGAGGTCGTAGACATCTGTCACAGAACCTGCGTTTGAGTTTTCAATAGGCAGTATCCCGTACTGGACTAGTCCCGCATCAACAGCACGAAAGACACCATCAAAGGTGCGCATATACATAATCTTTGGGTCTTCAAAAAGAATATGTGCAGCCTCTTGAGAAAAGGCTCCACTAACCCCCTGACAGGCAATCAAAGCACTTTTTGGGAATTCGTCTTTCCTGTATTCTTTAAGATTAATCATACTGAACCTCTACTCTAGTAGATTTACACAGGAACCTATCGTACCAAAACAAAGTAAATGCTTTATTAAAAAGCCCCGCCTCATTGAGACGGGGTTCTACTAAACGCAGGTTGCGCGTGCTTAATTTGTCATCTGGATTGCCCCGTTGGGACAAACATCCACACAAATCTCGCACTCCGTACAATCTTCTTTTCGGGCAAACTTTGCTACATCCTCTAGGTCGAAACAGCCACTAGGACAGTCATCGACACAGATGCCGCAGGCGGTACACATCTCCTCATTGATTACGGGAAAAGCCATGTCACATCCTCCTTTTATGATTTACCTTTATTAAAGAAGCCATCATAGTTACGCATCTTTAGTTGGCTTTCAATCTGACGCATGGTTTCTAGCGATACACCAACCATAATGATAATCGAAGTTCCACCGAACTGCATGAACATAGTATTAGCCGTAACAGCAAAGAGTATTGATGTTCCTACAGCGATTGTTCCTAAGAACAAGGCACCAGGCAACACGATACGATTCATGGTCTTTTCGATGTAGTCTGTAGTTTTCTGTCCTGGGCGAATTCCTGGGATAAAGCCACCTTGCTTACGCAGGTTATCAGAAATATCGACAGGGTTGTGTACTAGCGCCGTATAGAAGTAGGCGAAGAAGACAATTAGGATAAAGGTAATAAGCCAGTTACCCCAGCCAGCCCACCACGGTAGAGCCATGAGCTCTTCTGGCGGCAGGAACATTGGACCAGAGGCAAATGCTGCTACACTCTGCAGCCAACCAGCCTCTGGCATCATCTGTGCCAACTGTGCTGGAATGGTCAGAATGGCCGTTGCAAAAATCATAGGAATAACGTTTGCACCATTAACCTTGAGTGGAATGTAAGTTCCTGATCCGCCCATAACACGTCTACCTACAACACGCTTTGCGTACTGTACTGGGATACGACGCTGACCTTCTTCGATGTAGATAACTACAAAGATTACAACAAGCATGGCAAATACCAAGGTAGCAATCATAGTCAGGTTACTACCTGAGATTCCCAAGACATTAAGGGCAGCCAGTCCTTCAGCAACGCTACCATCTGGCATAAGACCACTACGCAGTGTTAGCTGCGCACGAGCAAAGGCGTCAATAATAACGGGGATAAACATCGCTACGATTGATGAGAAAATCATCATCGACATACCGTTACCAATACCACGCTGTGTGATAAGTTCTGCCATCCAAATGATGAGTGCCGTACCTACAAGCAAGGTACCCACAATGAGTATAGGCGTTAACCAGGCAACACCTGGGATATTAATTACACTCTCGCGGAAGAGCCAAAGCATACCAATGGCCTCTACCAGCGCAATACCCATGGCCATATAGCGTGTAATTTGGGTAATCTTGCGCCTGCCTGACTCTTCTTTTGACATCTTATCAAGAGTCGGTATTGCTCCTTTAAGAAGCTGCATAATAATGCTGGCGGTAATGTAAGGCATGATACCTAGTGCAAAGATAGACATCTGCTCTAGCGCACCACCCGTAAACAGGTTAAGTAGACCTATAGCTGCGTTATTGGCTGCAACTTCAGCTACGGCATATACGTCTACACCAGGTGCAGGAATGTGTGCACCGATACGGTAGAGAACAACAATAGCCAGCGTAAAGAGAATCTTCTTACGAAGATCGGGTACTTTAAACGCATTGACAATCGCGTTAAACATAATTACTCGACCGCCCCTCCAGCGCCTTCAATTTTAGCTTTTGCAGAAGCACTGACCTTTTCAACCTTGATGGTTAGCTTTTTGGTCAGTTCCCCGTCACCTAGAATCTTCACAGGAAGCTTCAGTGCTGACTTAATAGCACCTTTTTCTTCTAGGGCTTCTGGTGTAATAAGGTCGCCGTCATTGAATAGCTCTTCTAGGCGTCCAACGTTTACTACCGCGTATTCTACACGGTTGTGGCTGACAAATCCGCCTAGTTTTGGCAGACGCTTATAGAGAGGCAATTGCCCACCCTCAAAGCCTGGTCCCTTTGTGCCACCTGCACGTGAACCTTGTCCGTCTTGACCACGGCCTGATCTGCCGCCGCGACCTGAGCCGTGACCACGACCAATGCGCTTAGGCTTCTTTGTTGAACCAGGAGCTGGCATCAAATCATGTAGTTGCATCTCTAGACCTCCTCAACTTCAATCAGGTGCTTTACTTTAAAAATCATACCGCGAATTACAGGGGTGTCATCCTGCTCAACCACATCGTTGATACGCTTCAGACCCAATGCACGAATAGTCGCACCCTGGTCTGCTTTGCGCCCGATGGTCGAGCGTACCTGCTTAATGCGCAGCTTTTTAGCTTTTGCTGACATCTACGATACCTCCGACTTAAGCTTTGTCTGCTGCAGGAGGAGTCGCCTCTGCTGCATCCGATGTTTTGGCTGCTGCCGCATCTGCCGCTGGCGCAGCTTCTGCAGCCTTATCTGTCTTCTTGCCACCGCCGTAAAGAGCTGCAACAGTTGTTGAGCGGCGTGCTGCCACATCTTCTGCTGACTGCAGTTCCTTCAGGCCTTGAGCAGTTGCACGCACGATGTTAATTGCGTTACTACTACCCAAAGACTTGCTGAGTACGTCGGTGATTCCTGCTAGTTCCAGTACAGCACGTACTGGTCCACCAGCGATGATTCCCGTACCAGGAGCAGCAGGCTTTAGAAGCACGCGCCCTGCACCGAACTCACCCATAATCTCATGAGGGATTGTGCCGTTTACTACAGGCAGTGAGAACATGTTCTTCTTCGCGTCCTCAATACCCTTCTTAATCGCGTTAGGTACTTCGGCAGACTTGCCCATGCCAACACCTACACGACCTTCTCCATCGCCCACTACTACGAGTGCGCTCAGCGAGAAACGACGACCACCCTTAACAACCTTTGACACGCGGTTGATGTAGACAACCTTTTCTTGAAGCTCCGAAACTGGGGCTTGGCCTCTAGCCATATTCCTAGCCATACGTATAATCCCTTCCTAAAACTTCAATCCGGCTTCGCGTGCACCATCTGCTAGTGCCTGTACGCGACCATGGTAGATACGTCCACCTCTGTCAAAGACTACTTCTGTAACGCCTGCATCTTTTGCACGCTTACCCAGTAGTTCCCCTGCCATTTTCGCGGCTTCTTTATTAGAGGTGCTACCTTTTAGCTTTTTAGTCACATCAGCTTCGTTGGTAGCAACAGCAGCCAGCGTTACCGCAGCTACATCGTCAATCAACTGAGCATACATGTGCGCGTTGCTACGCGTGATACGCAGGCGCGGCCTTGCAGCAGTACCTGAAATCTTACCGCGTACTCTGCGCTGGCGGCGAGCAAGTGAAGCACTTTTTGCTTTTGTTTTGTTCATTTCCAGTCCTATTCTTAAGTATGTGCACGAAATTGACCGTGCACTTCATCCTAAAGCGCGGCTTAACCTGCGGCCTTACCAACCTTGCGACGTACGTACTCACCTTCGTAGCGAATACCTTTGCCCTTATAAGGCTCTGGTTTACGCCACTTGCGAATATCAGCAGCTACTTGTCCTACGCGCTGCTTATCAATGCCCTTAACAATAATCTTGTTATTGGCAGGAACTTCAAAAGTAATACCATCAATAGGGTCAACAATCACAGGGTGACTAAAACCAAGAGCCAGCTCAAGGCCTGAACCCTTTGCCTGCGCACGGTAACCTACACCGTGAATCTCTAGTGTAATGTTGTAGCCTTCACTTACGCCAACAACCATGTTGCTGATAAGTGTACGTGACAGTCCGTGGAAGCTGCGTGCTTCACGGCTCTCATCGGTAGTCGTTACTACAACCTCTGTGTCTGCACCCTCGCCACGAAGCTCAATGGCTACCTGTGGCTGGAAGGTATGGGAGAGCTCCCCCAATTTACCTTTTACGCTTACGGTTTGACCTTCTCCGGCCTTTCCGTCTACTTTTACCTCAACGCCGGCGGGAACCGGGATGGGCATCTTACCAATACGTGACATATCTGCCTCCTCCTGTTTCCTGCCCGACTACCAGACGTAGGCTAGCACTTCGCCGCCTACACCCTTTTCACGAGCCTGCGCGTCAGTCATAACACCACTTGAGGTTGAAACAACTGCGATGCCAAGACCGCCCAGTACTCTGGGTAGATCTTCTTTCTTTGCATACACACGTAGACCTGGCTTGCTGATTCTGCGAATGCCTGTGATTACGCGTGTCTTGTCGTTAGTGTACTTTAGCTCTACAACTAGTGTGTCTACTGGCGTGCCAGATTCTACACGGTAGCCTCTGATGTAGCCTGCGTCCTTTAGTACGCGTGCGATATCAACGAGCTTTTTGCTGTAAGGTATCTCCGCTATAGGCTTGTGCCCCATATTCGCATTGCGAATACGAGTAAGCATATCAGCGATAGTGTCGGTCATCATAATGCCTTACGTCCTTTCCTTCTGTTTTAAATATGGTCCGTGATGGCTGTAGTTTTACGAGGTTCACTCTGGCCCATAACCAGGATGCTACTCGCAAACTGCCTCCGCTTCTGTGATGCACCCTATTGTGCAACGCAGTAGTGCTTTGCGAAGTTAGCCTGGCTGGCTTTTCTACCAGCTGGCTTTCTTCACACCGGGGAGCTCGCCTCTGTTAGCCAACTCGCGTACGCAGATGCGGCAGAGTCCAAACTTGCGATAAAACGCACGTGGACGCCCACAACGGCTACAGCGGTTGTACTGGCGGGTAGAGAACTTTGGGTCCCTTTTCGCCTTGGCGATCATCGATTTCTTTGCCACTTGCTTGTCCTTTCCTTAAGCGGAGGTTTGCGGGATGCTGAACTCACTTTGCACTAGTCTGCAGAGGAGTAATCCCACACCTGCCGGGTTTAAGATGCTTTGAACGGGAATCCGAACCCGTTGAGTAGTGCCTTTGCGCCTTCGTCATTTTCAGACGTCGTTACAAAGGTAATGTCCATACCGCGCATGCGATCTACCTTGTCGTAGTCTACTTCAGGGAAG
This sequence comes from Coriobacteriia bacterium, assembly GCA_009785705.1. Classification (GTDB taxonomy): domain Bacteria; phylum Actinomycetota; class Coriobacteriia; order WRKU01; family WQUG01; genus WRBW01. The sequence goes on along the minus strand of WQVS01000035.1, from coordinate 4,484 downwards.
ATGAGTTGCTCGGTAACACCCATTGAGTAGTTACCGCGACCATCGAAGCTCTTCGCTGGTAGTCCGCGGAAGTCGCGAATACGCGGGATTGCAGTTGCTAGTAGACGGTCAAAGAATTCCCACATGCGATCCCCGCGTAGGGTTACCTTTGCACCGATGGGCATACCTTCACGTAGCTTGAAACCTGCGATAGATTTCTTTGCACGATTGATGCGTGGTTGCTGACCTGTGATTACACGCAAGTCTTCAACGGCTGCGTCAAGTTGCTTTGAGTCACCTACAGCGTCGCCCACACCCATGTTTACGACGATTTTCTCGAGACGAGGAATCTGCATGACGTTTTCCAGTCCCAGTTCCTTTAGAAGAGCTGGAGCTACTTCGTCATTATACTTCGTCTTAAGGCGAGGCACTTCTGTAGCTGCTTCAGTCTTTTTCGTTGTTTTCTTTGCAGACATTAATCGATGTCCTTTCCGCATTTCTTGCATACGCGAACACGCTTGCCTTTGTCATCGCGACGTACAGATACGCGCGTTGGCTCGCCGCACTTTGTGCACACTAGCTTGACGTTGCTTACGTGAATGGGCTGCTCAATCTCTACGAAACCGCCTGCCTGATTACGTTGTGTTGGGCGCACTGCCTTCTTTGTGACAGCTACACGTTCTACAACAACGCGCTGGGCAGTAGGGTTAGTGCGTAGTACACGACCGTCGCGACCCTTATCTTTTCCAGCGATGACTACTACTTTGTCATCTTTGCGAATTCTCATTTTTGTCATTCTTTTCGCCTTCCGCCTTCTCTATAGAACTTCCGGGGCAAGAGAAACAATCTTCATGAATTTCTTATCACGTAGCTCGCGGGCAACAGGGCCAAAGATACGCGTACCACGAGGATTGTTGTTCTCGTCCAAAATCACGGCTGCATTCTCATCAAAGGCGATGTATGAACCGTCGGGGCGACGTACTTCTTTTACGCAGCGAACAACCACTGCACGAATAACTTCACCCTTTTTTACGTTACCGTTAGGCAGTGCTTCTTTAACTGAAGCAACAACGATGTCTCCGACGCGCGCATAGCGGCGCTTCGATCCACCTAGTACCTTGATGACTCCAATCTTACGAGCACCACTGTTATCGGCAACCTTTAATCTAGTTTCTGCCTGAATCATTGTCTTTTAGCGTCCTTTCAGTAGCTACGAAATGAGGGGATTACCCTTATTTCGCTTTCTCCACAACTTCAACGAGACGCCAGCGCTTCAACTTTGACATAGGACGAGTCTCCATGATGCGAACGGTGTCCCCTTCGCCTGCTAGATTCTCTTCGTCATGAGCATGAAGCTTTTTGCTCGTTATAATCTGCTTGCTGTACTTGGCGTGCTTTTTGCGGTCCTCAATCATGACCACGCAGGTCTTATCACCAGAAGCAGAGACTACGACGCCTTGACGCTCTTTTCTGCTATTTCTTGTTTCGGTCGTCATTATCTATCTCTCTCCCTTAAGAACCAACGCCAGCTGCGTTTGCTTCTTCGGCTTGCGCCTTGAGCTCACGCGAGCGAATTTCTGTCTGGATACGTGCAATGTCTTTCTTGACTGCTGGAATCTTTGTAGTGTCATCCAACTGTCCTGTTGCTAGGCGAAAGCGCAGATTAAAGAGTTCTGCACGACTGGTAGCCAGCGCTTCTGCTAGCTTATCGTCTTTTAGCTTTACTACGTCTGCTTGCTTCATTGTTTATGCCCCTCCCTCTGCTGCTTGGGCGGAGTCGTCCGCAGTACCTTCGTCTTCAGTGACTTCTTCTTCGACAACAGGTGCTGCCTTCATAAGTCCATGAACAGGACCACCTTCACGGATGACGAACTTTACTTTAATGGGAAGCTTGTGACCAGCTAGGCGCAGAGCTTCGCGGGCTACTTCTTCAGTAACGCCAGCACATTCGAACATGATACGTCCTGGCTTTACTACTGCTACCCATTCTTCTGGGTTACCCTTACCTGAACCCATGCGGGTTTCAGCAGGCTTCTTTGTGACGGGCTTGTCTGGGAAAATCGTAATCCAAACCTTACCACCACGCTTCATATAACGTGTCATTGCGACACGGGCTGCTTCAATCTGGCGGTTAGTAATCCAGCTTGCTTCTAGTGCTTGCAAGCCGTAGTCACCAAAATGCACTGTTGTGCCGCCCTTTGCGCGACCGCGCATTTTGCCACGCATCACCTTACGGCGGCGTACTCGCTTAGGACTAAGCATCTGTTAACCTCTCCTTCCGCCTCTGTCATCGCGTCCGCCTGGACGACCACCGGGGTTACGGCGATCTCCGCGACGTCCGCCACGTGGAGCACGGGGGGCTCTGGTTCCCTCAATCGCTGGATTGGGGGGCTGCTGTCCCGGCAGTGTCTCACCGTGATAAATCCAAACTTTAACACCGATAACACCCATTGTTGTGTGTGCTTCGGCAAAACCATAGTCAATCTTTGCGCGCAGTGTATGTAGTGGCACCTGGCCTTCACGATACCATTCGCGACGGCTCATTTCTGCACCACCAAGGCGACCAGAACACTGAATACGAATACCCAGGGCACCGCTCTTCATAGCGCTGGTAACTGCTTTACGCATAGCACGACGGAAAGCAACACGACCAACAAGCTGGTCGGCAACTGACTGTGCTGTTAGGTTGGCGTCCAGTTCTGGGCGCACTACCTCAACGATTTTTACATCTACAGGATGACCGGCAATCTTTTCCAGTTCTTTGCGGAGCACGTCCACTTCTGAACCTTTTTTACCGATTACGATACCTGGTCTAGCTGTCCAGATTTCGACCTCTACCTTTTCGCCTTTGCGCTCGATAACAATGTTTGCCACTGCAGCACGCTCTAGGCGCTTTTTCAAGAACTTGCGTAGTTCTAGATCGTTTTCTAGAGTAGCCGCATAGTCCTTACCCGCGAACCAACGGCTGCGGTGCTTTTCGACTATGCCTAGGCGTAGTCCGATAGGTGAAACTTTCTGACCCATTGCGTTACGCCTCCTTTACTAGGTCGAGTTGGATGGTGATATGACAGGTGCGCTTGTTGATGCGCTTTGCCATACCCTTTGCCCCTGCGCGGATACGCTTGAGCGTTGGGCCTTCGTCTACGAAAGCCGCTGATACATACAACATGTCAGCCTTGATGCTGTCATCTTTGTTCTCTGCGTTAGCGATTGCGCTGTTTAGCACCTTTTCAATAGGTTCTGATGCAGCACGTGTCGAGAAGGCTAGAATCGTGCGAGCTTCCTCTACGGACTTGCCGCGAATCAAATCAATTACGATGCGCGCCTTGCGGGGCGAGATGCGTACGTACTTAGCTATTGCTTGCGATTGCATCTAAACTACCTCGCCTTCTTGTCGCCAGAGTGACCGCGGAAGGTACGTGTAGGTGAGAATTCACCTAGTTTGTGCCCTACCATGGACTCAGTGATGTAGACCGGAACATGCTTACGACCGTCATGTACGGCAATAGTGTGACCGACCATCTCTGGAAAGATGGTTGAAGCACGTGACCAAGTCTTTACAACCTGCTTCTCGCCTGCTTCGTTCATCGCAGTAATGCGGCCGAGTAGGCGCGCTTCTACGAAGGGTCCCTTTTTAAGACTTCTGCTCATAAGTTACCTACGTTCCCTTCTACTTCTTACGACGTCTAATGATTAGACGGCTGCTAGCTTTTTTCTTGCTACGTGTGCGGTGACCCTTAGCAGGCTGACCCCAAGGTGATACTGGGTGACGACCAGCTGACTTGTTCTTACCTTCACCACCACCATGCGGGTGATCAACGGGGTTCATAACCGTACCGCGAACGGTAGGACGAACACCCATCCAGCGCTTACGACCAGCTTTACCAATAACGATGTTATTGTGCTGTTCGTTGCCTACTTCACCAATGGTTGCACGGCAGGTTACCAGCACGCGGCGCATTTCTGATGAAGGCATACGCAGGATGGCATACTTGCCTTCCTTACCCATCAGCTGAATGCTGGTACCAGCACTACGGGCCAGTGCTGCACCTCTGCCTGGCTGCATCTCTACTGCGTGTACTACCGTACCCACAGGGATGTTTGCCAGAGGAAGCGCGTTACCTGGCTTGATGTCGGCTTCTGGGCCGCTCTCTACCAAGGTGCCTACCTCTAGACCCTTAGGGGCTAGGATGTAGCGCTTTTCTCCGTCACGATAGTGTAGGAGTGCGATACGTGCGCTACGATTTGGATCGTATTCGATGGTTGCTACCTTTGCAGGAATGCCATCTTTGTTGCGCTTGAAGTCGATAATGCGGTAGCGACGCTTATGTCCGCCACCCTGATGGCGCACCGTGATGCGACCATTGTTGTTACGGCCACCTTTTTTAGGCAGCGGCTCGAGGAGCGACTTCTCTGGGGTCGTGCAGGTGATCTCTTCAAAGGTAGAGACCGACATACCGCGACGACCAGGAGAGGTCGGCTTATACTTTCTAATAGCCATTAGT
>WQVS01000034.1 GCA_009785705.1 Coriobacteriia bacterium | reverse complement strand
TGTTCTTACTCTTGTCGCACTGCTGCTGTCGATTCTTTTTGCGGCACTCATTACCGCCGTATTGCACAAGATTCCCAAAGTGGGGGAGTACGTCCAGGGCTCTTTATCAGCCCTTTATTCCGTGCCTAGCCTAGCCCTTTTTGCACTAAGTATTCCTCTCTTTGGTATTGGGCAAACAACGGCCATTATAGTGCTTGTTGCCTATAACCAGTTTTTGCTTGTACGTAACTTTGCCGCAGGACTAGCACAGGTTGATCCAGGTCTTACAGAAGCTGCGCGCAGTCTAGGACTTACTCAGCTACAGGTCTTCACTTACATACAGCTGCCCCTTGCAATGCCTGTTTTTATCGCAGGCATTAGACTGGCTACCATTTCAACTATTGGTATTGCCACTATTGCTTCACTTATTGACGCGGGCGGCCTAGGAGTATTACTCTTCAGTGGCTTGCGTACAGGCAATTTGAATCAGCTGTTATGGGCAACATTACTTGCTGCTGCTCTAGCGCTTTTCGCCAACGTGCTTCTCACAGGAATTGAACGCTTTTTCAAGTCACCTGACTTGTGCTAAAGTCTACTACAGAAATCATCAAACAATACACATCATGACCAGATTGGAGCGAGCATGTCCTCACCTAGAATGTCCCCAAACTATAAGCCACTTCCCGTTGTTGTTGCTACAGCAGAAGGTGAATGGATAACTGACGTAGGCGGGCGTCGCTACTACGATGCTCTCGCAGGCTATTCTTCGCTTAATTTTGGACATCGCCATCCAGCGCTTATCAAGGCAACAAAAGATCAAATGGACCGCGTAACTCTCGTTTCGCGTGCCTTTGACTTTGAGCTGCTTGCACCTTTCGCCGAGAAACTAACTGATCTCTGTGGTATGGATATGATGCTGCCCATGAACACGGGTGCAGAGGCTGTCGAAACAGCCATCAAGGCAGCACGCAAATGGGGTCATGATGTCAAAGGAATTGAAGACAATCAAAGTCTCATCATCGTGGCGGAGGAGAACTTCCATGGCCGCACGACAACCATCGTATCTTTCTCTTCAGACGATGTCGCACGCGAAAGCTTTGGCCCCTTTTCACCAGGCTTCCTTGCGGTACCCTACGGTGATACTGAAGCCTTGGCAAAGGCGATTGAAGAAAATGCTGACAGACTAGCCGCAGTGCTACTGGAGCCCATTCAGGGTGAAGCGGGAGTAAACATTCCGCCAGACGACTATCTACCTGCCGCTCGCCGTTTGACTGAAGAAGCAAATGCACTACTAATCCTAGATGAAATTCAGTCAGGTCTCGGGCGCACAGGCTACACCTTTGCTTGGGAGCGAGTTGGCGTAAAGCCCGACATCATGACCTTGGGTAAGGCATTGGGTGGCGGCATCTTCCCTGTGTCAGCAGCAGTGGGTCGTAAAGAGGTCATGGGTCTTTTGACTCCAGGTACTCATGGTTCAACTTTTGGTGGTAATCCTATCGCCTGTGCTCTAGGCATTGCAGTATGCGACATGCTAGCAACGGGAGAATATCAAGCCCGCGCACGCGAATTGGGAGAACACTTCCAGGCACGCTTAGAGGGAATGGTGCGCGAAGGATTACTCCTGCGTAAGCGTGGTGTAGGCATGTGGGCAGGTATTGACATCGACCCAGACCGTGCCTCAGGACGTGCTGTATGTGAATTGCTCATGGATAAGGGCGTACTTGCAAAAGATACTCATGGTTCAACGGTACGCTTTGCTCCGCCACTATCAACGAGCAAAGAGGATTTAGACTGGATGTTAGACCAACTAGAAGCAGTGCTAGTTGAGATCCGTCCCTAGCGCACACCAAATCCGCGATCTCAGCACTGATTTACTAGTGAGAAGTGCTCACGTAGGAGATAGCTACGCTCCGCTTTCTCATTAGTAAATCAGCACTAACCTCACAAATCTGGAGTGCGCTTTTATGCTGTAGAGGATTTTGGCGGAGGTGCGTAGGAATCGAACCTACCCGAGAAGTTCTTCACTCCTCACGACGGTTTTGAAGACCGTGCTGTTCACCAGAACAGACCCACCTCCAACGAAATGAGTGAAAGTGATGCTTGTATCACTTTCCGAATGCAGTGCAGAGTCGCCGAAAGGCACCTCCAACGAAATGAGTGATTGCTTGAGTATTTTATCAAATAGAGCGTGCTCCAGATAGCTAGAATCAAGAAGGCTTGCAAAAATTTATTTATTGAACGTAGTTCCCTACGTGTGTAAATGAATTTTTCAACTTGACGCTGAGTCTGACTATTTGGTGTGCGCTAGCAGCATTTCGAACTCTGCGAGGATTACCGCTATGTCTTCTGGACTTAGGGTTCGCACAGCTAGCAGCACATGGTCATCTTTAATGCGTCCTATGATGGGAATCTCTCCGCCTTTGCGTAAGCGCTCTTCTAGTTCACTAGCGCTTATGCCGTCTAGCCTTAAGGCTACGGCATAGCTGGGTAGTTCTACATCTGGCAGAGAGCCTCCACCAGCGAAGGATTCATCCTTTACCACGTGTGCCCTATTACTGTCGCCTGATTTGCCGGCACGCTCTATGATGGCCTGCAAGGCAATGGCCAAATCTATTGCAAGCTCCCGGCACTCATCTGCAGTCATAAGCAGCATGCGTAGTGTGGGCACTTCAGCAATTGCTTGATCCAAGTCCCGGTAAAGACCCAATGTTGCCGCTAGTGCTGCCAGCGTCATTTTGTCCAGACGGACTGCGCGCGCCAAAGGATGCTTCTTTAGGCGAGCAATGACTTCTTTTTTGCCACAGAGAATACCTGCCTGTGGTCCGCCCAATAGCTTGTCTCCACTGAAGGTCACGACATCAACTCCTGCTGCCAATGACTCTTGTACGGTAGGTTCGTGGGGTAGGCGGAAAGATACTTCTTTGTCAGACTTGTCAGAGCTCAGACCTTCCACTTCAGTGTCCTCAACAGTAGTGATAGGCTCTGCATGTCGGGCCTGATGACTAGCTGCACGCTTGGCAGAAAGCCCAGCCAGATCTACCAGTACACCACTGCCTAAATCTTCGGCAACTAGTGCGCCCATTTCGCGACCTAGCTGGGATAGCTCCTCCAAAGAAACATCGGATGAGAAGCCAGTAACTCTATAGTTAGAGGTATGTGCCTTAAACAGCAGTCCCACATCACGGCCTTCTGCACGGGAGGACTCAACAGCGCCGCGGTAATCTTTTAGATGAGTCTTATTGGTTGTTCCGACTTCTATCATGTTGGTTCCACTGGCAGCCATAACATCAGGAATTCTGAATGAGCCTCCGATTTCTACCATCTGCCCACGAGACACTATCGTATCGCTGTCTCCTGCCAGCGCTGCCAAAGTCAGCAGTACAGCTGCAGCATTGTTGTTCACAGCCATTGCAGCTTCAGCACCTGTAAGCTCACACAGCAAATCTTCAATATGGTCATGTCGGCTACCACGCATGCCGCAGTCTGTGCTGTATTCCAAATTGCAGTAACCTTCATTGATGGCATTAACCGCTATACGTGCACTAAGAGGTAAAACACTGCGCCCCAAATTTGTGTGCACCACAATTCCTGTTGCATTTATCACAGGATGTAGTGAGGGCTGTAAGAGAGCATCAAGGTGGGGGAGTATGTCCGTTACACAGGTCTGCAAATCGTACAGACTTGTCACTTGGCCTTCAGCTATTCCTGCACGCGCTTCGTCAAGTACATCGCGGACAGCGTCAAGAACCACGCCTCTAGCAACGCCGCCCAATAGCAAACTTTCGACTTCGGGAGTATTCATTACCTGGTCAATATTGGGTAAGCTTCGATATAGCTCTTGTTTTGTGGGGCTAGTGGTACTTGACATGAAGGCTCCTCGCAGGCTTTGCATAGTTTAACAACATTTGTTTCATGGTTTGTTCATACCTGTAAAAGCAGTATAAGCAGGTTTGGACGCACTCTTCCATTCTATAACACCCGATAGCTGCGTTTAGTCAAGAAATTACCAGCAAATTAGCCTAATTCGTTTGTGCTAGCGAGCATTTAGTGTGAAAATAATACCAATGTAAAAGACGCTCTTGCAGGGTCTTTGTATTTTTATTGCCAAAATTCGGCAAGAGCATGAAAGCTAAAAATACATTAAGGAAGGGGGAGGGTTTTAGCTTTTAAGCAGAGAGAAAAGTTTATGTTGCTTTCACTACGTACCGGAAGGGCGTGTGTAAGCGGCGAATTATTCAATTTATGAAGGAGGTGTTGGCATGGGATCAGAAATGACGTTTTATGAAAACTTATCACAGCGCGGTGTGTCACGTCGCGACTTTTTGAAATTCTGTGGTTCGACTGCAGCTGTACTAGGTCTTTCATCAACGTTTGTTCCGACGCTGGCGTCTAAAATTGCAGGCGCAGCAGAGTCGGGGTTGACCCCAGCAATCTGGCTTTCAGGCGGTAAGTGTACAGGCTGTCTAGAATCCACATTGCAGGCCACTTATCCAAATGTTGCAGACATCGTACTAGATTTGCTTACGCTAAAGTACAGTGCTGCATCTATGGCAACTGGCAAGTACGCACTTGATGCAAAGAAAAAGGTATACCAAGGCAATAAGCCCTTCATCATGATTTACGAAGGTGCCATTATGGAAGGCGAAAACGGCAGCGGATACACCATGATAAACGCTGACGGCACCAATTCGCTTGACGACCTAGAAGCAGCTGCAAGTTCAGATCAGTGTGCTGCAATCATCGCAATGGGACAATGTGCCGTTGACGGTGGTTGGGTTCGCGCATTCCCGAATCCTTCTGGTGCTACAGGTATGAGCGAATACCTAAGCCGCAGAGGCATTGATGTGCCTGTAGTTAACCTAGCAGGCTGTCCTGCAAGTCCAGAAGAACTGACTGCTGTTGTAGTGCAAGCACTACTTCTTGGTTCTGACGGAACACTGGAAAGCGGTATTGCTGCTGTTGCAGCAGACTTGGACAGACTCGGTCGTCCAAAGTATCTCTACAACGCAACGATTCATGATAGCTGCCCGCGTCGCGGTCACTTCGAAAATGGCGAATTTGTATATCGCTATGGATCAGAAGAAGAAGCAAAGAACTTCTGCGTATATCCAATGGGCTGCAAAGGTCCTCAGACCTATCGTCGCTGCCCCATGATTCGCTGGAACGACTCACAATCATGGTGTGTTGAATCTGGTGGTGTTTGTATTGGTTGTGCGACCTGGAACTGGGTTGACAACAATGCACCATTCGCTGGCCGTCATCGCCGCGTAGGTGCTGCTAGCAGTGGACCACTTGCTGGTTGGCCACTTCACGGTGGAGGCCTGCATCCAATTGGTACTGGTGCTGCTCTTACAGGTGTCGTCGCAGCTGCTCTTGTTGCACACGGCCTAGGTATGAAGGCTGCAAAGCGTATTGGTAAGAACGCTACGCTAAAGACTGAGGAGATGAAAGAGTACGATGCTAAGCGCCTCAAGAAACAAGGAGGTGCGAATTAATGGCTACACCTAATATCACCATGGACCCAATTACCCGTATTGAGGGTCAATTGGCCGTTCAAGCCGTTGCAGAAAACGGCGTTATCACTGATGCCTGGGCAGTAAGTAAGCTGTTCCGCGGTATCGAAGTAGTACTTAAGGGTCGTGCACCAGAAGATGCTTTCTACGTCACACAACGTATGTGTGGAGTATGTCCAACATCACATGGTCACGCTTCTTCTATGGCAACTGAAGCTGTAGATCCGTCTTTTGAACTACCTAATGGTGCACGTATTGTGCGTAACATTCTAGAAGGTGCAGAGTGGCTACACTCACACATCTTCCACTTTTATGCGCTAGCTGCACTAGACTATGTAAATCCTGCAAAGGCACTTCAGGCAAACATTGCTGATACCTATGCTCTAGCAATGGAGCAAGGAATCGGAACTGCTGACTTTGGTGCAGTACAGGCACGTCTGGCAAAGCTTGTTGAAGGTGGAGACCTCTCTATCTTTACTAATGGTTGGTGGGGCATTGACCCGGTTGCTAACCCAGAAGAAGCAGATGAGCTGTACAACCCAGACATTCCTGCTGAACTTCACCTAATTGGTGTAAGCCAGTATCTACAGGGTCTGGAAATGCAGGCAGTAGCTGCTCAGATTATCTCAATCATCGGTGGTAAGTTCCCGATGCCGATGACTTCAGTTGCTGGTGGTACTGCTTGGATGCCTCGCGCAGATAAGCTAGATGATTGCCTCTTCCGCCTGAAGGAAGTTACCGCATTTGTCGATAACCACATGATTCCCTTTACTTTGGCAATCGCTCCTTACTATCTAAATGAACTGACCTATGGTCAGGGTGTAAAGAACTTCCTTTCATGGGGTGCTTTTGACCGTTCAACTAGACGTATCGAGGATCGTTATCTGCCAGGTGGATTCATCAAGGCAGCAGATGGTCTAACTAACGTTAACCGTCCAATGGTAGAGCACGTTACTGAAGATGTTAGCCGTTCTTGGTATGACCAAGAATCAGGGCAACGTTTCACCGAAAGTGAAACCACTATCGTTACTGGTAGCGACTTTAGCCAAGACCTTGACGGTCAGTATTCATGGGGCAAGGCTCCTAGATACCAGCGCGATCCAATGGAGGCTGGACCTCTGGCACGCGTTATCGTTGCTTACATGGATCAAGCATCTGCTTCAAACGCTACAGTTAGAGAAGCCGTTGATGGTGCTCTAGCAGTACTAGGACTTGATGATCCTACTATTCTTGTTTCAACACTAGGTCGTGTTGCTGCGCGTAACATCGAAACAGCAGTTGCGGCGAAGTGGGCTGCAGAATGGGTTGATGAGCTTGTAGTAGAACTACGCACAGGTCGTGCAGAGTTCTGGGCTCCATACAACTCTAGCAACGGTGAGGGTACAGGAACTTGGGAGGCCCCTCGCGGTGGTCTAGCTCACCACATCAAGACCTCTAACGGTCGTATCACTGACTATCAACTCGTAACTCCTTCAACATGGATTCTCTCACCACGCAGTGACGATGGTGTACGTGGACCTTTGGAAGAAGCGCTAGTTGGTACACCTATCCGTGATATCGAAAAGCCAATCGAAGCTGCACGTGTTGTTCGCAGCTTTGATCCGTGAGTCGGTTGTGGCGTTCACGTGACTGAACGCAGAACTGGTAAGAGCGGAACAGTATACTCAAGAAAGTGGGGTGCTAAATAATGCCAGGTAAAATGGTAAAAGAAAGTACCCATCCTTTATTTGTATTCACCCACTGGACTAATGCGCTAGCAATGTTGTTCCTGACTATCTCAGGTCTTTACATCGCTTTCCCCATTGTTGGTGGACTCATGGGTATTGCACGCGGAACTCACTTCTTCTGGATGTTTGTCCTACTGATTAATATCATCATTCGTATTATTGGTATGTTTACCATCAAGACTTGCTGCGAGCAAGGTACGCGTGAGAAGGACTGGGACTACAAGAACTGGCTTCCACAAAAGACTAACCGTCACCAAATGTGGCCGATGGTTAAGTACTACCTCTTCTTCAAGAAGGATTATCCAATTACTGCTAAGTATGCAGGCCTACAAAAGCTTGCTTACTGGTTGTCGATCGTTCTAACATTTGCAGTAGCCTACACAGGCTTTGCGATTTGGGGACCAACGCAAGACTGGTGGATTTTCCGTATAGGAAATGAAATCGTCGGGAGCCTCTTTGGTTTCGGCGGTGGAGACGGACTCATGCCTATGCGTCTTATCCATCACTGGATTATGTGGTTCATCTTGATCTTCACCTGTATCCATGGCTACTTGTCATTGATTTATGGTACGAAGGCTTGTAAGATGATCTTTTTGTACAAAGAAGACTAGGAGAGCACTAGGCGACGCAACTCTGCGTCGGGTTGAAAATTTGATTTGCACACGTAGTAACTACGCTTAGCAAACAAAATTTTGCAAGCCTCCTTGACTTTGCACCACCTAGAGCACTCCTACTAGCGAGCGCTTAAGGTGAAAAGAGTAAGCTAAGAGAGCACCCATACGGGTGCTCTCTTTTTGTGCGTTATCATCTTAAAACATGCAGGGCTGCGTTATACTGTACTTTGTTGAAAGGGGGAGCCGATGAGCGACCGCGAGCGCATACGTTTAACACAACTGTCTTCTAAGGCTGGTTGAGCCGCTAAATGGGGTCCGGGTGACCTTGAACAGGCACTGCAGTACATGCAGGGATCTACTTTAGCTGCTGCTGCATTAGATGGTGGTAGTGATGTCGATAGCAGTAAGCTTATGCTGGGCTTTGAGACCAGTGACGACGCTGCCGTATATCGCATGAACGATGACATCGCAACCTTGTTGACAGTGGACTTTTTTACTCCCATTGTTGACGACCCCTATGACTTTGGTCGCATTACTGCGGCAAATGCACTATCTGACATTTATGCCATGGGTGGACGCCCCTTAACCGCCATGAACCTAGTAGCTTTTCCTAGCTGCATGGGACCAGAAGTTGTTGGCGAAGTTTTACGTGGCGGTGCAGAAAAAGTAGCAGAAGCAGGAGCCCTGATTGTAGGCGGCCACACCATTGATGACAGTGAGCCAAAATATGGCATGTCAGTAATGGGAACAGTGCATCCAGACAAGGTGCTTTACAATCGCGGAGCACGTCCAGGTGACGCCTTAGTGCTGACAAAGCCTCTGGGTACGGGCATTTGGGGTACTGCTCTGAAGCGTGACCTTTATGACGATAAGCATCCTCAGGCGCGAGCAGCTATAGAAATGATGGCGACCTTAAATAGGCAGGCAGCAGAAGCCTTGCAGTCCATTGATGTGGCGGCAGAGCATATCCATGCCTGCACAGACATCACTGGCTTCGGCCTTGCAGGTCATCTGCACGAAATGATGCTAGCTTCAGGCACAGCAGCAGCGGTGGAATTGGATGCACTCCCTTTGCTAGAAGGCACTTGGGAGCTTAGTGCAAATAAGATTAGACCTGGCAAGACTAGTGAGATTATAGACTGGGCACAGGGCTTTATGAAGTTTGCGAACCTGTCCGACGAAGAACTAAAAAGTACCTGGCAGGGAATAGTGTGTGACCCTCAAACATCAGGTGGCCTCTTGCTGTCCATGAGCGAAGAAGTAGCCTCTGATTATCTGGCACTATGCCCAACTGCAGTAAAAGTAGGAACAGTGACAGGGAACACTCCAGGTCGAATCTGTTTTCAGTAGAGCTACGCAATGCTCAGTCGACGTTACCTTGTGCCAGAAATAGAAGCTCTGGTAAATAAAGCTTGATGACTAGAGTCTTTATTTATCAAAATTGGACTTTTTGGTAAATAAAGACTAGAATTAAAGAGTTTAATTGTTCATTTTTCTAAATTCAGAGATTAAGTAGTTTTTACATGCCAAAGTACAAAACACTCAAACAAGCTTTTCATGAAGATAGCTCAAATGCTCGATTTGCTAACAATCATGCTCTAGCTCAGCGAAGGCGCGAAGATGTGTCTTCATTTAGGACTGGAATCGAATTGCAAACTGGCGAGATGTTTTATACGATTCCTCAAGAGTTAGCCAATTTGGCCGAGAAGATACTGCGACTAGAGCGTAAGATTTCACACCTCTGGAAGAGTTTGCCTCCCATAGCACTCGGTTCATTTATTCGCGATCTAATCGCACAAGAAATCGTTTCAACAAACAGGATAGAGGGCATCCGCAGTACACGAAAAGAAATTGAAGAGGCACTTTTCAGCTTGGATTCTCTTGCCGAGGAGAAGAGTCACAAAAGATTTAGAGAGTTTGCCAATCTTTACCTGAATTTAACGGAAGAAAGTGTATGCTTTCCAGCAGATCCTTCTGAGATTAGAAAAATCTATGACGATATCATTGCTGGTGAATTGGCAGAAGAGGATTTGTTGGATGGTGATTTTTTTCGCGCAAATACGGTAAACATAATTGATGGACGAAAAGTGCTTCACGAAGGAGTTACTCCTGAATCAAAGATTGTGGACATGCTTAAAGATATGATTGATTTAGTGGGAACCGAGGATGAAGTATCGATTTATAATGTCTTGCTATCCCATTTTCTTTTCGAGTATATTCATCCTTTCTACGATGGAAATGGTAGAACGGGTCGTTTTTTGCTTGCTCTATATTTAAGTAAGCCTTTGTCAATCGCAACAGTGTTGTCTTTGTCAGGAACTATTGCTGATAACACCCGAGTATATTATGGAGCCTTCGAAGAAGTAGAAGATAAGTTAAACCACGCTGACGCAACCTTCTTTTTACTTGAGATGATGCGCCTACTTCGCTCGGCACAAGAAAATTTGCTTGACGACTTGGTGCTCAGGGCGAAAATTCTTAATGATGGGCATGCTCGAATTACAAGCATTGACCTTCAAAATGACATAGAAAGATTTATTGTATATGCCTTATTGCAAAATCAATTATTTTCCATAACCCCAGCAACACAATTACCTGAGATTGCTGATTATATTGACCGAAGCAAGACTAGTGCACGTAGATACATGCTTCGCCTTGAGCAGGCAGAGTATGTAGAAGTTGTCTCTAAGAGACCACTTTCATTTGTGCTTTCTGAAAGGGCGCTCGAAATGCTAGGATATACCTCTCACAATAGCAATGATAATTAATAAAGACGATTGATTGGGTATAGAATATGGCCACTTCCACTTCTGCCTGCTGGCGGATTCGTAATTGCTCACCAGAAGTTCAGGAATACTGTCAGCATGCAGTGACAGACTATGACATGTGTCCCGCAACCTGCAAATTTGCCATCTGTGTTCGTTCAGAACATAAGCCCACCTATGACCCCCTCTTCGTATTTGAGCCGAACATTGACCGCTCTCAGGCACTGAAGCACAGTTGTTTCCACTGTGAATTTTTCTTAAAAAATGGTCCAAAGAAAGACAAAGATGCTCCTCGTGCACATGAGGTAGACAGTGAGACAAGTCAATGATGTACTCTCCTCCAGACTTGTCGGCACAGCCCGTAAATACACTCGATGATCTTCGGGAAAGATTTGAAAGCAGGAAAGAGGACTCCAGCCTAGATGAGCTCATTCTAATCATGGGGGCAGGCAATATCATCATGGGTGATGAAGGCATTGGTCCCGTGGCACTGGATTACCTGCATAAGCGTTATGACTTTCCAGATAATGTTGCCTTGCTTGATGTGGCTACGACAGGCATTTCGATGCTGCCCAATCTTGAGGGTATGGACCACCTCATTATTATTGACGCTGCAAATGACAGTGGTCATCCGCCAGGAACCGTGATTTTTTATACGCCAGAAGATTTAGCCAATCAGCAAGTTATGCATTCTGCACACGATCAAAGGTTAACGGATGTTCTTTTTGCAGCACAACTAACAGGAATAGAGCTAAAGTCAGTCGTGGTTGTGGGTGTACAAGTTCAAACTTTAGAGCACTTTGTGTTGGAGCTATCAGAACCAGTGCAAGCAGCAATTCCCATAGCTTGCGCTGCAACCTTGCATTGCTTAAGCGAATTAGGTTACACAGCAACAGCAAAGTCAGATGTAGAGCCTGACCCAATACTCTTGGATGCGCTTGAAAATTACGCCCCAGAGGACTCTTAGTGTTCAATAAGTGTAGTTGTTAAATCTAAACTACTTAATAGTAAAATATCCCCTCACTTTATTGACAGAGAAATCATGCTAATATACTATATCTTGTGCTGTGGTTTGCCACATGCACAAAATGTTGCGCTGATAAGGGAATCAGTGCAGCTTCGAAATGATTTTTTCAACACGATTTTCACTTTAATTTGGGGCGAGGTGCCCATAGCTTGCTCCTAGATCAGCAGCTTTCAAGCACCTCAGAAAGAAGATGTTATGGAAGCAACACTGCGCACTTCAGTTGAGTCACTGCCAAAGCGTATCGCAGGAGTAATCAA
Organism: Coriobacteriia bacterium; assembly: GCA_009785705.1. Lineage (GTDB taxonomy): Bacteria > Actinomycetota > Coriobacteriia > WRKU01 > WQUG01 > WRBW01. Next base: position 712 of record WQVS01000034.1, on the reverse strand, counting down.
GCGTGACGGCGAAAAAGTCCCCTTTGAAGCAAAGAAAATCTTTGTAGCTATTGAACAAGCGGGCAAGGCAACAGGGGAGTTTACTCCAGAACGCGCTGAAGACATCCGCAGTGAAGTTTTACGTGAGCTTACAGAAACCTTTGCTGATAAATACCCCGCAGTAGAAACTATACAAGACTATGTAGAGAGTGCTCTCATCAGAGAGGGCTATCTGGAAACAGCACGTGCCTACATTGTGTATCGTGAAAAGCGCCGTAAGGCTCGTAGCGACCTTCAGACATTGGTTAATGTTGAAACCTCAATGAATGAATACCTCGAGCGTCTTGACTGGAGAGTACAGGCAAACGCTAACCAGGGATATTCATTAGGCGGACTTATTCTCAATGTGTCTGGCAAGGTTGTTGCTAATTACTGGCTGTCCCATGTTTACCCAAAGGCTGTAGGGGAAGCTCACCGTAATGCAGATGTCCACATTCATGACCTTGATATGCTCTCAGGCTATTGCGCTGGCTGGTCTTTGCGCACCCTTCTTAACGAGGGTCTCAACGGTGTCCCTGACAAGGTAGAGGCAGGACCACCAAAGCATCTTTCTTCAGTGGTAGGTCAGATTGTAAACTTCCTAGGCACGCTGCAAAACGAATGGGCAGGCGCACAGGCTTTCTCATCTTTCGATACCTATCTTGCGCCCTTTGTGCGTGTCGACAATCTTTCT
>WQVS01000033.1 GCA_009785705.1 Coriobacteriia bacterium | reverse complement strand
TTTGGAAATGAGGATATCTCTGTGCCTGTTGTCATCCAGGGTAGAGATATTGATTCAGAACTTAGGGGCATTTGGATTAATCTTGAGTATGCGCAAGAACATGATGTTTCAGTGGGCGACTCTATTGAGGTAGTTTTTCACGAGAATTCAAAAACGTTAGAAGTGCTGGGAATCATCATGTCTCCGACACGCATGCATTTCACAGGAACTTCTGATTTCATGGCTCAGGAGCCGTCACTTTTTGGGCATGGACAAGTATCTGACGCTATCTTGAGAGAATACATTGTTCCACACAGCCTACCCAATTTTGTAGAAGTCGTACATGACGGAGCACTGCTTAGAGAGCTTGTCCCTGAAATGTTGGGCGCGCAGTACCTTTCTTATTTCGACCGTGCGAGCTTTTCAGATGTTTCTTATCCGCTTGAAAGGGCAGAGCAGATACAAGGGTTATCATTGCTCTTTTCGTCTATGTTTATACTACTTTCGGTATTGGCCATGCATACAAGCATTAGGCGCTTGATAGAGGTTCAAACAAAAGACATCGCAACACTAAAAGCTCTGGGCTATTCGAATGGAGTAATCGGGTTTCACTATGCATCTTTCGGGCTATTAGTGGGCGGAGCAGGTTCATTGGTGGGACTTTTATGTGCACCTCTCGTATCGAATTTCGTGATGAGCTCCCAGCAGCATGTGTACACATTGCCCGAATGGACAATCTCTTACAGTTGGGCATCTTTGGCAGTAGCAGCATTGGTGATTTCTATCTGCACCGCAGCAGCGTTTGGAGCCTCGAAAAAGGCCAGAAAAGGATTACCGGCAGTATACTTGCGCGGCAACACCATCCGTGCAGGAAAGGCGACTCCCTTAGAAAAGAATGCTTCTTTATGGACAAAGATAGGCTTTGGCTCACGCTGGGCCTTAAGAGATGGCTTCTCTAATCCTGTGCGAGTTCTTATGGGAGTCATTGGGGTAGCGGGAAGCATGATGCTATTGATAGCCGGCTTTGGAGGGCCCAATACCGTAGACAGAATTCAATATCAATCTTTCGAAGTAGATTTTAATCATGTGGCACGCGTTCGCATACACGCCTTAAACAGCGATGCAGAAAATGCTGACTTACAGAGAGAATTGAATGGGCAATGGATGCAAACGCTTATGTCGAAAACTACACCGACCGATGGATTCGATAGAGTACTTACCATCTTCGGTGAGGGCGACCATATCCAGTTGCAAACAATCGATGGCAATTATATGCAGCGCGAAGGAGCCTATATTTCTGAAGGCTTTGCTCAATCTGTTGACTTAGATGTTGGCGATTTTGTACAGGTGCAAGCATCGATGGATACAGAGAGTCGCGAATTTGAAGTTGCAGGCATTGTAGAGGTAAGTGCTCCTCAAGGTGTTTATGTAAGTTCTTATGCGTGGCAAGCTGCTGGCGGAAATTTTCAGCCGCAGGAACTGTTGGTTGGAAATTTTGCCGCCGCAAGTCAGGTGCGAAATGATTTAAGAGTCGAGCAGGTAACCTTGGTGGAAGACCAAAGGGAAAACATGGCAGAATTTACTGATAGACTGAGAAGTGTCTATAATCTGATTATTGTACTTGCAGTATTTCTAGCAGTTGTCGTTCTGTACAATTTGGGCGCGCTAAACTTTACCGAAAGGCAGAGAGATTACGCAACTCTTCGCGTACTTGGGTTTCACCGAAGCGAGATACGTGCCTTGGCGATGAAAGAAAATATCTTGACCACAGTAGTCGGCTGGCTTCTGGGGATTCCTTTAGGATTCTGGTTTTTAGCTCAATATATGGAAATCTTTTCAAATCATCGTGTCGTTTACTATCCTCACCTAGAGGCAGCGAGCTTTATTATTGCCTCTTGTATTGTTATTGGCTGTTCACTTACCACGACAATTTTCTTAGGAAGAAGAATTAAAAAGATTGATATGGTAGAAACTATTAAAGGCGTCGAGTAAGTCCAGTGCAGTCACCCTGAATAAGTGTCAGCCCCTGCTTGTCACCCTGAGCGGAGCGTAGCGTAGTCGAAGGGTCTTAAACTGGCTATCCACTAAACGAAAGGCAAAACAGTGAACGAAAAGAAGAAGGTTTCTTTACCTAATCAGTCGAAGAAGAGACTCTTTGCTGCCCTTATGCAGCTTATGAGCGAAAAGGAATATCACACTATTACCATTAGTGAGCTGTCAGATAAGGCACAGGTTGACAGGCGTACTTTTTATCGCCACTTCAAGTCAAAAGAGGAAGTCTTGGACTTAATAATTGTCGAAGCCTTCCAAAAGCATGTAGCTAACTTGCGCAAGTTGCCTCAGCGAGAAAACTATGATGTCTGCAAGGCGTACTTCGAGCTACTTTCGCACTACGTTAACTTTCTTCTCTTGCTAGAGAAGCATAATCTGCTCTCAATTGTGCAAAGAAGAGTGGCAGAATACCTACCATTGCTTGACCAGATGTTTTCTGAAAAGCCAGATTGCGATCATTGTAGTGAACACAGAAGGTGGCAACTCACTTATAAGGCAGGGGGAGTCTGGGGCGTCACTGAAAAGTGGATTCAGGATGGCGCAAAAGAATCTCCTGAAGAGATGGCACATCTGCTGTCTGCAATCAATTACCCCATCGATGACTAGCTATTCTGGAGTGAGAGGCAGTTATCCGGAATTTCCGGATAACTCAAAATGAGGGAATCGCTTGGAATCAAGAGATGAGTACCACTACGGCACCACAAGAGAACAATGGCTCATGCTGTAGAATTTGCAGCAGATTCTTGCTATAGTAGTTAGCAGGAGGTAATATCTATGCCAAATATCAAAAGTATCTCTTCATTGAGGAATTACCATAAGGTGCTTGATGATGTAAAAACAGGCGAGCCAGTATTTCTTACAAAGAACGGAACTGGTCGCTATGCCGTTATCGAAATAGATGATTACAATATGCTTATTGAAAAAACATGGCAGCGACTTTTCAATGACCTGCGTACAAGCCGTGACCAGGCGGAATCTGATGGGTGGGTAGACCAAGAAGAGTTTACCAGCCGCATGAATGCTCTTGGGCTATGAGCAATCTCAAAAAGCAAGAAATTCGCATACGTTATACTCCACATTCAGTAGAGAAGTTAGAAAATACTTACGGATATATTGCAGATTACTTACACAACCCTCCCGCTGCTAAAAAAGCTATTAAAACCATAGGTGATACCCTTGCGCGCCTAACCACTTTTCCAGAAATGGGGGCATTGGTGTCATCTGTCTATGATGAGGTTCCTCAAGATTTCATAGACGCACGCTTTATTGTATGCGGTAGCTATATCGCAATTTATGACTATTCAGATGGAGTAGTTAGCGTTCTTGATGTGTTTCATACCCGCGAAGATATCCAAGGGCAACTCTTTGGAATGACTTCACCAGACAATGACTGAGTGCATACCTAAATATCGCAGCTTCAGATAATGAAATGTCAAATTAGAGAATATGTCAGAAAGATGATCCACATGAAATCGAACTACAATGAAATTTTGTACAAAGCTGCTCCTATCCAGACAGAGCGTCTTATATTGAGGCGACCACAGGACGCAGATGCTGAAGCCATTCTTGAATATGGCAGCGACGCAAAAGTGCTAGAGCACTTGCTTTGGACGGGTGCTCACACAATCGAAGAAGCAAGGGCGTCCCTATATGACTACCTTATTCCCAATCCAGGTGTGTTCATGATTGAGGTTGAAGATGAGCAAAAATGCATTGGTTCATTTGATTTGCGCCTAAGTCCAGAACATCAAAGAGCTAGCTTCGGTTTCTGCATTAACAGTAAGTATTGGAGCAAAGGGTACATGACTGAAGTACTCAAGGCTATGTTGGATTTTTGCTTTACACAGCTCGAGCTCAATCGTGTTCAGGCGTGTCACTATAAAGATAATGAAGCTTCGGGTCGTGTAATGGAAAAGTGCGGAATGCGACCAGAAGGCTTTTCTCCGCAGGCTCAACTCATTAAGGGAACATTTAGAGATGAATACCACTATGGCATCACAAGGGAACAGTGGTTGGCATTGTAAATTGCCTCAGCGTCCTTTTGCGATTGATTGTTTTTGATAGGCAATTTTTGGTAAAATTATCCTATAGTATGCCTATTTAGTATGTCGTTTAAAGGAAGGGGACTACCTAATATGCAGCCACTAATTCAGCCGTCAAGCGCAGTGCGAAATAATTACAATGAGATTGCCCAGGTGTGTCGAACTGAGCAAAAACCTGTTTTTCTTACGCGTAATGGACATGGCGATACGGTAATTATGGATATAGATACTTATAGCCGACGTGAAAATGAGCTACTTGAGGCTCAGCGGCTGATTGATGCGCAGCGCGCCAGATTGGATGGAGTTCAGGGCTTTACTCCGGAAGAATTTAGAGAAGGAATGCTGGTGGCAATTGAGCAGGGTGTACAGCGTAGCGAACTAGCAAAGCAGCAATAATATGAAAGATGGTGACGATCCAAAAGAGTATGCCGTCATAATCGAACATTCTGTCTATGACAGAATGTTTCAGCACATGTTGTTTCTTGCAGAGGTTGATGTTGATGCAGCAAAAGAACTTGAAGAAAGGCTGTATGAAGGCATAAGTTCGCTGAAAATATTCCCCTTTAGAAATCCCATTTATGAAAATCGGTTTATATTGCCAGGTAGATACAGATCGTTGCTAATAGGTAAGTATCACCGAATTGTTTATGCGGTAGAAGGCGGCACAGTGTACGTCGATAATATTATTGACTGCCGTGCTGATGATGGTAGTGCATTATAGATGGGCGAGAAATCTTATTTACCTTATTTTCAAAGAAGCGTAAGGTATAAAATTTAGAAATGAATACCACTACGGCATCACAAAGGAACAATGGCTCACGCTACAAGGCTGGCTAGTCTGATCTTGTCACTCTGAGGTATAACTCCACTCTGTCATTCTGAGGCGTAGCCGAAGAATCTTCTGCATAAATTGCAGTTTACCATTCTTTAATCTTCCTTTAACTCTCGTTTAGCTTTCGTTTAATCCTTGCTTGCTAACATGTCTGCTAGATGTACGTAATGTAATTTAGATATTGGCAGAACGGTACCATATGTGGTACCATTATATCAGCTGGAAGGATATCATGTCTAACGTTGAGGACATTGTGAGGTCAATGAGAGCTAGTCGAGGCAATGTAAAATTTTCTGATGGGCTAAAAGTGGGAATGCACTTTTTTGGTAAACCGAGGATATCTGGCTCGCATTACATATTTAAAACTCCATGGAGAGGCGATCCTTGGGTAAACATGCAAAATAGCAAAGGAAAAATGAAACCATACCAAGCCAAACAGTTGCTAAGTGCCGTTGACCGATTGGAAGGGAAGAAAAGTGTCTAAAGCAGAAGAATATACTTATCGCGTATTCTGGTCGGAAGAGGATAGTGCATACGTTGCTACAGTAACAGAGTTTCCTAGTCTTTCTAGCGTTGAAGAAAGTCAAGTAGAAGCTCTTGCTGGTGCTGTAAAGTTGGTTGACTTTGTTCTTGATGAAATGAAAAAAGATAACCAACCACCGCCTGTAGCTTTAGGAAGAAAGAAATATTCAGGTGAGATACGCTTGCGCATGCCTAAGGAAGTGCACCGCAGAGTAGCATGTGAAGCTGCCGAGCAAGGGGTTTCTATTAATCAGATGCTTGTATCGCGCATATAGCTTTGCTTTGGGAGGAGTTCGTCCAGAGGAACTTCCAATACTCGACTTATAGCCACAAGCGTGCGTAGGCGAGGATTAGCGGGAGTATCTGGATTTGATTGTCCATTTTCCAATTTTTGATAGGTAAAAGTTGAAACGCCAGCTTTGCCAGCGAGGATTTCTTGGGAAAGTCCTGACTTTTTGCGTGCTTGTCGCAGAGCAAGGCCAAGCTCTTCAACATAAGTTTGCCATTCTTCTGCAATCCATTCATCAGTCACATAAAAAATTTTCTAACAAAATCATGTAAACATTACCACGTATACATGGTATGATTAATGCAAGAAAATTTTCAGGAATGTGCCTATCTGAATAAGCTGGGCAAGATAAAAGGGGGACTGCCATTATGCGACTTTCAATTATTGCCGACAAGGCACTTTCGCACCACTCGGCATTCCATGAACCTCGTACTTAGAACAGCAATGGCTTGTGCTCTTTAAGCGACCTTAAAGCATTTTTATTGGCAGTGTTTAAGGGAAGAGGTTTCAAATGAATAAAATTTCTAGAATTATAATAGCTACTTTTTTTGTGGTGTGTATTCTTGCTCCAAATGTTGTGTATGCAGCGACCGTAGTGGCTACCATTCCAAGCGTGACTAACGCCACCAAATACCGCTCGGTAAGCAGAGAGTGGCGTGGGAGTGGTTTAACGCGGGCTAGAGCTTCAGCGCAAGGAACAAACAGGCATCCGAGGAATAATATGCGGATTTCAATACAGGGTGTAAATGTGCAAACAGGTAGATTGATAGCTCAGCAGCAGGCAGTTGCTGGACGTGACCGCACAGCAACAACGAATGTACAAAAAGGATGTATTCTTATTGCAAATCCAACGAGGTTTCGTGTGATCATTATGAGCAATGGCCCTGCGAACTCAAATTGTACGGGTAATAGACTGCAATTTAGCGGTCAAGGATCTTTGCGTAGGCACTAGCAGTAAAGGTTTCTATTGTAAAATTGCAGAGTGTATTGTTTGGATAGATTATGTTGCGATGTGGAGGAGATTGATGGAAAAAGAAGTAAACTTTCAAGGTTATAAGAAACAATTTGCTTCAAATGTTGCCTGTTCTATTTTGGTTCATATTCTTTTAACCTCACTTGGTTTTTTGGGGGTTATTTTGGGGTCAATTCTTCAAGACTTTTCTCCCATTGCCATCTTTTTTGTGCTGGCAATAGTGGGATATCCGATTCTCGGTTATACGATGTTGCAGGTATTGCCGAAAAACAATCTCCTTTCAGCATCAATTTTAGCGCTAGTGCTGACAGTAATTTCAGTTGCTTTGATCGCTATGAGCATGTTATCAGTTAGCCGTTTAGATTCCTTTTCTTTTGTGAATTTTCCTGCGTACACACTTACAACTATGTTTGTTGGCTTTGACGGAATTATTGATTTTATGAGCGCTGAGTATTTTGCATTTTTCTTGGCAGCATTTATTCCATCTCCACTTATGTATCTTGGCCTGCGGTTCAGAATGTATAGGGAAAATAGACAGGCTTCGGCAAAGTAGTCGGTACGATTGGTGTTCTGAATGTCAAATAAGGCGAAAAGAGAGGTTAGTGAATTTCGTAAGACGTTCATTCATTAGCATAGTGAGGAATTTGGGAAAGGCGATAATTCTTTTCCTTGCTGTGCTTGCACTAGGAATAGTGCTTTCAGGTGCTATATCTGTAAGTCAAGCTATGCAAAATACAGAAATGAATCTAAGAGGTGATTTGCCTCCGGTAGCCATTGTTGAGGCTGATATAGAAGCATTGCAAATATATGAAGCTTCAACAGGACAATTGCCTGAATATTTAGATGCTCTTAATCCGCAGATTCTTGAAGAAATTGGAGCTTTGCCCTATGTGAGAAATTTCGACTACTCTATAGAAACTTTATTGTTTAGTGCTGATCTTGAAAGGTATGAGCTAGACAGTGAGTTACTTGCAGATATGGGCATGGGAAGTGCTTGGACTCAGCTCAATTTAAAAGGTGTTCACGGTGCTGAATTGTTTGAGATTGAAGAAGGAATCATTGATCTTGCATCGGGCAGGTCATTTACCGATAAAGAGGCGTCTACTCTTAGCTTTGTAGTATTAATTTCGCAAAACTTTGCAAATATAAACAATTTGCACATTGGCTCAACCTTTACTCTGCAAAATATTGTTTGGGATGCGCGAGGATTTGAGGAAGTCGATTCTGACTTTTACATTGATGAAAGTATCTTTTCTCAACGCTCGTACGAATTTGAAGTTATTGGAATTTTTGTTCCAGTAGTAGAATTTAATACAGGCGATGAATGGTTAGATGCAAACTTTGCTAACCACATTGAAAACTCCATTTACGTTTCCAATGCTGTAACAATTGCTGTCATGCGGTATCAATTTGACCAAATGGCAAAAATGTATCCAGATGAGGTAATCTGGCAAGAAAATTTTTGGCGAACAGTTTGGATTCAAAATATTTACACTCTTTACTGTCCTGATGATATGAACGCCTTTACACATGCAGTAGAAAAAATAGCTCCCGAATTTTACACTGTTACTTATGCAAGCGACATTTTTAGTGCGATGGCTTCTTCAATAGAGTCCCTCGAAAGCTTGTCTCTTGGTGTTCTGTGGGGAGCCATTAGTGCGACTGTCCTTATTTTGAGTTTACTGATCACCTTGTTTGTGCGCGAGCGTAAGCGAGAAATGGGTATTTTGCTTGCGCTGGGTGAGAAAAAAGTGAAAATTGCTACACAAATAGCCGCGGAGGTGTTAGTGGTTGCTTTGATTGCGATGAGCTTTTCGCTACTTGTGGGAAATTTTCTTTCTATAGGCGTTTCTGAAAGCATGCTTAGAGACAGTTTAGTTGCAGGACAAATTGGTGGGCAAAGCATGACATTTAGCACTATTGACTTTATGGGCTTTACCAATAATGTTTCAACAGAGGAAGTGTTGGCAAATTATGAGATTTCGTTGAGCAGTGCAATGGTTCTCACCTTTTTTGCTACAAGTATTGGGGTTGTTATAGCATCTACAACATTGCCTATGCTCTACATCTTGAGGCTTAACCCCAGAAAGATAATGATGTAGAGACGGAGACCACTATGACCTTCTTACAAACACAAAACATAAACTATGCTTATCAAGACGGTGAGATGAAAAGATATGTTCTAGAAGATGTGAACGCTACTTTTGAAAAAGGAAAGTTCTACACAATCCTTGGTGAGTCAGGTAGTGGTAAAACTACACTACTTGCCCTACTTGCTGCACTCGACACACCAGAGAGCGGAGAAGTGCTCATAGAAGGACAAACAATAACTTCAATGGGTCAAGAAAAGTTTAGAAGAAATAAAGTAGGCATTATCTTTCAGTCATATAACCTTATACGTTATATGACAGCTCTAGAAAATGTATTAGTAGCAATGTCTATTACAGAAAATGAATTACCTAAAGACCACAAAGAAGTAGCTTATAACTTACTAGACTATCTAGGCATTACTAAAGAGAAAGCAGATAGGTCAGTTACAAAACTATCTGGCGGAGAACAACAAAGAGTGGCTATTGCCAGAGCACTTGCAACAAATGTAGATTTAATACTAGCTGATGAACCTACAGGAAACTTAAATGAAGAGATGGAAATAGAACTCATCAATATCTTCAAAAATCTTGCCAAAGAACATAACAAGTGCATCATAGTAGTAACTCATTCAACAGCTATTGCTGACAAAAGTGATGTGACTTACAGACTGCATAAGGGAAAGCTTACCCTAGAGGGAGCTGAAGAGTCTCTAGAAGAGTAATTTCTCTGGTCAACCTCCGTCAGTAAAAATCGCTTCAATTCCGCAATACTTCCATCAACTTCAAAATTTAACTATATTGCCCTATGGATACGCTCGGGTGCGTGTTGTTTGACTTGCCAGCTCAACACAAGTATATTTGTACACCGTGACTTTTTAGGGGTCAGCTTTTGCTGTGCGCTTTTGTAGGAAATGCTGCCTCTAGCAGATAGACAGAAACTAAAGAGTGCAGTCACCTTGTCTGAAATAAGGCTAGACAAGAGACTAAGCTCGAATAGGAAGGAAATGTTTTGCCTACTATTAACCAGCTAGTACGGAAGGGTCGCAAGAAGGCCGAAGTAAAGTCAAAGACGCCAGCGCTAAAGGGAAATCCGCAGCTACGTGGCGTATGTACTCGTGTGTATACGACTACTCCTAAGAAGCCAAACTCAGCGCTTCGTAAGGTGTGTCGTGTTCGCCTTAGTAACTCAATGGAAGTAACCGCATACATTCCTGGTATTGGTCATAACCTACAGGAACACTCCATCGTGCTGGTTCGTGGTGGTCGTGTTAAGGACCTTCCAGGTGTTCGTTATAAGGTAGTTCGTGGGGCGCTGGATGCTGCTCCCGTAGCAGATCGCGCTCAGGCTCGTAGTCGTTACGGCGCAAAGAAGGAGAAATAAACCATGCCTAGACGTGCAGCAGCAGAACGTCGCGAAGTAACGCCAGACGCGCGCTACAACAATCGCCTCGTAACTCAACTTATCAATAAGATCCTTTGGGATGGCAAAAAGTCAGTCGCAGAGGGTATTGTATATGGTGCTTTTGACATCATCGAAAAAAAGACAGAGCAAGATCCGCTGTCAGTATTCAAAAAAGCAATGGATAACGTGCGCCCGACCTTGGAAGTACGTCCAAAGCGTGTTGGTGGGGCAACCTATCAGGTTCCCGTGGAGGTAAACGCTCGTCGTTCAACGACACTTGCAATCCGCTGGATTGTGGACTTTTCACGTAAGCGTCGCGAAAAATCAATGACCGAACGCCTTGCCGCTGAAATCATGGAAGCAGCTGAAGAAACTGGTTCATCGATTAAAAAGCGCGAGGATCTTTACAAGATGGCAGAAGCGAACCGTGCGTTCTCGCACTATCGCTGGTAAGGATTAGCAAAAACTATGTCAAAGACATTCACGCTTGATAAAACACGCAATATCGGCATCATGGCACATATTGATGCTGGTAAGACGACCACTACTGAACGTATCCTGTTCTACACTGGTCGTACTCACAAAATTGGTGAAACCCACGAGGGTGCAGCAACCATGGACTGGATGGTGCAGGAACAAGAACGCGGTATTACGATTACTTCGGCTGCAACCACTTGTTTCTGGGGCGACTATCGCATTCAGATCATCGATACTCCTGGCCACGTAGACTTCACCGTAGAAGTAGAGCGTTCACTGCGCGTACTTGACGGTGCGGTTGCAGTATTTTGCGCCGTTGGTGGCGTAGAGCCGCAGTCAGAAACTGTATGGCGCCAGGCAGACAGCTATGTTGTTCCTCGTTTGGCTTACGTTAACAAAATGGATCGTACTGGTGCAGACTTTGAAAACGTAATCGACATGATGAAGGAACGCCTGGGCGCAACTCCTATTAAGATTCAACTCCCTATGGGTTCAGAAGACAGATTCGTGGGCATCGTCGACCTGGTCGAGATGAATGCAATTTTCTTCAACGAAGGGGAGAATAACATTAATCCAACGGTCGGAGAGATTCCAGAAGAGTACCTAGAGGCGGCACAGCTTGCCCGTGAGGAAATGATGGACGCAGCTTCAGATGCTGACGAAGATCTTATGATGAAGATTCTTGATGACGCAGAAATCTCTGCTGACGAAATCAAGACAGCACTACGCAAGGGCTGTATTGCTTGTCAGTTTACTCCGGTAATCTGTGGTGCATCATTTAAGAACAAGGGTGTTCAGCAAATGCTTGATGCAGTTGTTGACTTCCTGCCGTCACCACTTGATATTCCTGCTATCACTGGCGAGAACACAAAGACTGGTGAAGAAGAAACTCGCAACGCTGATCCCAAAGAGCCTTTTGCTGCTCTTGCCTTTAAGGTTATGACTGATCCGTTCGTGGGTAGACTTACGTACTTCCGCGTATATTCAGGAAAGCTAGACAGTGGTTCTTATGTACTGAATAGCACAAAGGGCAAGAAAGAGCGTATTGGTCGCTTGCTACAAATGCACGCAAACAGCCGTGAAGATGTAGATTCAGCTTCGGCTGGTGACATTGTTGCTGCTGTTGGTCTAAAGGACACCAGTACAGGGGATACTCTGAGTGCAGAAAATGCACCAATCCAACTAGAGTCAATGGAATTCCCTGACCCAGTAATCGACATTGCTATCGAGCCAAAGACAAAGGCAGAACAAGATAAGCTAGGCATTGCCTTGGCAAAGCTTGCAGAAGAAGATCCAACCTTCCGTGTACGTACTGACCAAGAAACTGGTCAGACCATTATTGCTGGTATGGGCGAACTCCACCTAGAGGTTATCGTTGACCGTCTATTGCGCGAGTTCAAAGTAGAAGCAAACGTTGGTAAACCACAAGTAGCTTACCGTGAGACCGCCGGCAAAGACGTACAAAAAGTTGATGTTAAGTACGCACGCCAATCAGGTGGTAAGGGTCAATACGGCCACGTAATTATTAACTTGATTGCGCGCCAACCAGGCGAAGGCTATTTGTTTGACAACAAAATCGTTGGTGGAGCTGTTCCAAAAGAATACATTCCATCAGTTGATAAGGGTATTCAAGAAGCATTGGGTAGCGGAATCCTTGCAGGCTTCCCAACCGTAGATGTTGGTGTAGAGCTTATCGATGGTACGTACCACGATGTAGATTCGTCAGAAATGGCATTTAAGATTGCTGGTTCTATGGCGATTAAAGAAGCGCTACGCAAAAGCTCACCAAAACTGCTAGAGCCTATTATGGCTGTTGAGGTAGTAACTCCAGAAGAATACATGGGCGATGTTATGGGTGACCTTTCTGGTCGTCGTGGTCAGATTGAAGGTATGGAGCCTCGCGGTACAGCACAAGTTGTGCGCGCAAAGGTGCCACTATCAGAGATGTTTGGTTACTCGACTGACTTGCGTTCAAAGACGCAAGGTCGTGCGGTTTACACCATGGTATTTAAGGCTTATGAGCAAGTTCCGAAATCAGTCGCAGAAGAAATCACTGCGAAATCTGAGATTAGCTAAGTATAGGAAGTAGGGATTTAAAGTGGCACAAAGAATCAGAATCCGCTTGAAGGGATACGACCATGAAATCGTTGACCAAAGCACAAAAAAGATTGTTGACACTGCGATTAAAACTGGTGCAAAAGTAGTAGGGCCAGTTCCGCTTCCAACTTCACGCAATCTTTACTGCGTTATTCGCTCACCACACGTTAACAAAGACAGCCGTGAGCAATTTGAGATTCGTACGCACAAGCGTCTTATCGACATTATTGATGCTACGCCAAAGACTGCAGACTCACTAGGTCGCCTTGACCTGCCTGCTGGCGTTGAGATTGAGATTAAGGCATAACAC
>WQVS01000032.1 GCA_009785705.1 Coriobacteriia bacterium | reverse complement strand
CGCTGGCTGCTCAAAGTCCTGAAATGTTCAACCCTGACCTTGGGGGTATGGAAACGACTGCCGCCCGTATGTTGGTTTTAAACGGGATGATTGATGACTTATTGCTTATGCAAGAGGCAGGGGTTGAAGGCATCAGCGTAAGCGATTCCGATGTCCAAGAGCGAATTGATGCGCGCATTATTACTTTCCCTAGTACAGAAGCCTTTGAAGAAGAGCTTGCTATTAATGGACTTACTCCGCAACTGTTTAGAGAGCAAACTCGTCACGCTATGATATTTGTGGCTCTGATGGAACACCTAGTGCCCACAGACAGCGTTTCTGACCAGGAAGTCTATGACTACTATCATGAAAATGTTGACCTGTACACAGAATTTGCTGCAAAGAGGACATCGCATATATTGTTACCTCTGACCGACGAGGCCAGAGGAGAAGAGCTACTAGAAGAACTGCAGGCATCGCGCAATCTAGAAGAAGACTTCGCCGCAGCTGCGCAGGAGTATTCCATTGACGTGAGCAATGCGGATCTTGGTGGCGACGCTGATTTGCCTAGAGTTCCTGACCATCGTCATCCCGACTACATTGAAGCGATTGATGATTTGGATGTAGGAGAGTTGTCTGAGCTTATTCGTACAGAAGTTGGTTACTTCATCATCCTAGTCACCGATGAGCGCAGCGAAACTGTGCGTTCGCTTGAAGAGGTCTCTCCAGGCATTCGTGACATGAAGCTGAATACTTTGCGTAACGAGATGCGCACAAATCTAGTTGAACGCCTGCGCGGCGAGGCAGATATTGAGATTCTGGATTCGGCGATTCTTGATGCACAGGAAAGAGGAGAAATCTTTCTAGGCAATGATGCCGATGTTGATGCATATGATGCAGCTAATCTAGGGGAAGAGAACCCCCCTGCAGAAGACCCCGTTTTAGAGGAGGAGTAATGTCAGAAATCATTGATGTGTTTGCCAGGGAAGTGCTTGATTCAAGAGGGAATCCTACTCTTGAGGCTCAGGTAGTTTTAGCTGATGGTAGCGTTGGTCGCTCCATTGTTCCCTCTGGTGCATCTACTGGTATCTTTGAAGCAGCAGAACTGCGCGACAATGATGCAGGTCGCTATTTAGGCAAGGGCGTAACTGCGGCAGTAGAAAACGTTAATGGCCCTATTGCTCAGGCACTTTTTGGTATGGACGCTACTAATCAGCGTGCGGTTGACTTAAGCCTTATTGCCTTAGACGGCACAGAAAATAAGTCAAACCTGGGCGCTAATGCAATTCTGGGTGTTTCGTTGGCGAATGCCTGTGCCTCTGCACAATCAGTGGGACTTACGCTTTCTAGCTACATTGGGGGAGCAAATACCCACAGATTACCCGTTCCCATGATGAACATACTCAACGGTGGTGCGCATGCTGACAACAACGTTGATTTGCAAGAATTTATGATTATGCCTACAGGTGCAGGCAGCTTCACAGAAGGCTTGCGCTGGTGTGTTGAGATTTACCACACTCTGAAGACTGTACTAAAAGAACGCAAGTTGGGTACGGCAGTAGGTGATGAGGGTGGATTTGCTCCTGATCTAGACTCTAATGAAGCTGCACTGCAGTTGATTATGGAAGCTATTGAGCGCGCAGGCTTTGAAGCTGGCACACAGATTAATATTGCTTTAGATCCAGCGACCAGCGAAATCTATGATTCTGACAAGGGTGTGTATGTTCTGGCAGGAGAAGGTCGCGAACTGAACTCAGAGCAGATGGTGGACTTCTGGGAAGACCTCGTAAATCGCTATCCTATCGTGAGCATTGAAGACGGTATGGATGAAGAGGACTGGGACGGATGGAAGCTGCTTACTGATAGAATTGGGAGCAAGGTTCAGCTAGTGGGAGACGACCTTTTTGTGACTAACACAAAGCGCTTAGCACGCGGGATTGAAAGCGGTGTAGCTAACTCAATTCTGGTTAAGCTGAACCAAATTGGCACCTTAACTGAAACCCTTGATGCCATTGAGCTGGCGCATCGCAATGGGTATACAGCCGTTATTTCGCATCGTAGTGGAGAATCAGAGGATACCTTTATTGCTGATCTTTCTGTAGCTACGGGTGCGGGTCAGATTAAGACGGGTGCTCCTGCGAGAAGCGATCGTGTTGCAAAATACAATCAGCTGCTGCGCATTGAAGAAGAGTTGGGCGCTACTGCCAGCTACTAGTGTACTAGTGGGTGCATGGTGCCTGCCTGCAGGTACGCCGCCAGAGAGTTAGGACAAGACTCATGAAAGTAAATCCCTTTGCTTCGCCAGAGCATCGGTATGGAACAAGCTTAGAATCTTTGCTGGAGCGCAGAGAGCGCGTTGCGAAGAGCGAGGGCGCCAATTATGGTGCCGGCAAGATGTTTTCAGAACTTACAGAACGCGTTTTGAGGGCACTTCCTGCAGAAGGGGGAAGTATTCTTGAAGTCGATGCAGGTGCAGGCTTGCTGACACGCATGTTGCTTGCAGCAGGCCATGAGGTTACTGCGCTAGAGCCTGCGCCGCTACTTTGCAAATTGCTTGAAGAAATTGATAACGACGGGTTAGAGGTATGCCCTGGCTTTGTTGGAAATCTGAGCACTAACTCTGAGAATAATGCACCTGGTGAGCAGGACGCAGCCTTCCTTTTTGATTCCGCTATAGTAAGCTTTCCAGCAAGGCGTGGGCGCGGTATTCTGGCCCTGATTGTTGAGCTACTGCCCCTAGTAAAAGATCAGATAATGCTGATTTTGCCTGATGATGGTTCGGTTGACTGGACCTCTACTTTGCGCACGATTTCACTAAAGGGATATCGTGCAACGGCAGAATTTGTTGTAGATCTTGAAGCCCTTGAAAGTGCTCAGCGCACAAGAAAGCTTGAACTGGGGCAGATGGATGTTAGACAGATAAAGCGCGCTATGCTTATGACGGTGCACGCGAAGCCACAGATAGAAAGAGCCCTTAGCCCATCTCAAGTAATCTCAGCTTGGGGGGCATCAATTCGCTGCATCGAAGTGCCCTATCCTGTGCCCCGCGGTGCAGCAACGCGTTTAGTGCGCTATTTCACAGCAGGTGGGGATCGCTCAATTCTGATTAAGACAGAAGCAGCTGGCATGCATCACTTGTACGGCAATCTGCGTACCGCTGCACACCGACTAGCACGCGACCAAATTGCAGTAAGGCGAGTTGACGAGGGCATCCAATTGATGCAGATAATTCAAAGTGAAATCAGACCCTCGTAAAAGGCCACGCTTTCTAACCCGCTGGTTTCTGGTGGTTCCTGCGGTACTGTTGTTGTTCCTAGGAGTACTGATGGCCTGGACTTATGAGCCAGCGCAAATCTGGTATCGCGAAACAAGACAGGAACGAGTCCTGCGCGAAACACTTGCAGGAATCCAGGAATACAACGAAGAGCTGCGTGAAGAGATTGCATCTCTAGAAACAACAGAAGGCATAATAGAATACGCACAGAGAGAGTTGAACTTTGTTGTAGAGGGATACAATGTCATCGTAGTTACCCGGGATGGGGTTCCCATAACTGAACCCCGAAACAGCAGAGAAGCAGTGGTAAGCTCAATCCCAGAAAATGCTCAGCCCTTTGGGGCATGGACAGATTTTTGGGATACGGTCTTTGATATTGAGTGATAGGCGGAACTGCCGGTGCGTATTGCAGCAGTAGACATAGGTACAATGAGCACACGTCTCATGGTTGTTGATGTATCTGAGGAAACCCCTCCTATTCGTGAGATATATCGTGATTTACGTATAACCCAGCTGGGTCTGGGCATGAACGTTAATGGACAGCTCTCAAGCAAGGGAATAGGCTCTGTCCTAGAAGCGCTGAGGGACTATGTCCAGTTATTAACTCACTTTCAAGTCGATGAGATTCTGTGTGTGGCCACCAGTGCTATACGTGATGCGAAAAACGCTGAACTGCTTACTGATGGGGCTGCAGAACTAGGCATTGATGTCGTAGTGATACCTGGTGAGGTAGAGGCTCAGCTCTCTTTTCTGGGGGCAACTTATGACGCTATTGATAGCGGCACCGCATACAAGGGCAGTGCTGAAACTGGCTTTACCTTGGTTGTTGACTCTGGTGGTGGATCAACAGAGCTTGCTCTGGGAAGGCTAAGTCACCAAGCAGGCACCCTAGGCAGAGCAGAGGTAACAAAGTTGGATTCGTTGCAAGTAGGGTCGCGGCGCTTAACAGATATGTTTATTGATGGCGATCCGCCTAGATCGGTTGAACTTAAGGGTATTCGTAGCTATCTGCAGAAAGTGTGCTCCTTTGAGTTGCAAAAATATACAGGTCAGTTTGACCGCATAGTAGCAGTAGCTGGTACCGCCACCACTTTGGCAGCGGTGCGAGGCAAAATTGAACCCTACAATCCGGAAGAAATTCAAGGATACCGGGTGACAAGGGGGGATCTAGACGTGCTCCTCCATCTTTTTTTGAGCAAGAAGCTTGAACAGCGAGAAAGAATTGCAGGGCTAGAGCCCAAGCGTGCAGGAGTTATTGTTGCAGGGACTCTAATTTTTGAAGCTATTCTTGACGCTTTAGGCTGTGAAGAATTTTTTGTGAGTGACAGAGACCTGCTTTATGGGATAATACTTTCTGCAATTAGTTAGTGGGGGTGTATTCCAACTGGCAGAGAAGGCGGACTTAAAATCCGTACAGTGTGGGTTCGAATCCCACCACCCCTACCATTTCATCATTTTCTGCTCTCTCTTTTTGTCGTTATGCAAACAGAAGATAAGTGCCCTCTTTGATTTTGACGGGGGGGGGCTCCTTATTGTATAATTCATAGATTGTGGACGATTTGGGGAGGAAATATTTTTTACGGCTTTCTACAGACCAGTCAGTGGTCTTTTTTGCCGTGGCATCCTTTATTTTGAGCTGCCTTTTACTTCTTTTTCAGCCGATGGCTTTTTCTGATTTGTGGGCTGTCACCTTAGAGAATTATGGTCTTAATCTATTACTAAATTGGTTTCCCCTCTTTGTGTTTATGGTGCTCTTCTACTTTATCGGACTTGGAGCAATTCCATCTTTTTCTCTAGTGAGTGCTTTGGCCATTGGTATGTATATGGTGAACTATTACTTTATTATCTTGGGCAATTATCCCTTCATGTCCTTTGATTTACTCTTTTCTGGTGGCTTAGTAGATATTCTTGAAGCCCTTGACGGAAGATTTATCCTTTATGTACTTCTGTATGTTTTGGCTACGATTGCACTTTGTGTATTCGTTAGAAGCGAGAGACTACATTTCTCTTTGCGTGTGATAGCCCTCTTCTTTTGTGCGATTACATTGTTCTTTGGAAACTTGGCTCTTTACTATTCTGGCAACATACATGAGAACCTAGCTGTTAGTGGTTCTGAATACAATGTTGTAGACAATTTCAATTCTCGTGGCTTCTTGTACAGTTTCATCTTTACTAATAATCAGCTTGCACACTTTAGATCAGCTGCCACACCTCCGGACTATAATCCCGAAGCCGCCAGAGAGGCAATCAGCCGTGGAGATACTAGTGGAATAGAACCTCTAAGAGAGGCCGACAAGCCTCATATTGTAATGATCCGCACAGAGGCCTTCTCAGAAATAGGATTTTCTCCTCACTTTAACTTTGCAGGCCATACGGATCCTTTAGAAAATTGGAACCGAATCAGACGAGATGCGATTTCAGGCGAAATTGTTGTTCCTAACTTTGGCGGTAGTACAGGTGATACAGAGTTTGATGTGCTTACGGGAATCAATTCTGATTACTTTGTTGCGCCCTATTCTTTCCGACTCATAGACTCCAACTTTGACTCCATGGCGACGGCACTTAATTCCATAGGTTATCGCAGCGAATTTTTCTATCCAGGGGATGCTTGGCGCTATAATCGCCTTAATGCTTACAGGCACCTAGGTTTTGACGAAACTCTTTTTGCCCATGACTTCAGTGAGCTTTCCAGCAGGGAGAGCACTGCTACTGAAATGGAAGCAGTAGAGTACCTCATTGAATCCTTTGAAGAGAGTCTTGCAGAGCATCCTGGAGTACCGCACTTTCATTTTGGGGCGGCAGTTTCAGATCGCAAGTTTTATTCTGGGGAACATGCAGACATTGATACAGAAGATCAAAATTTCGAGACCCATCTTAATTTGGCAGAAGGCACAATAAGCGCCCTTACACATCACTTCAACAATCTAAGAGAAGCTGACCTTGCTCTCGAATACGTCCACAATTACTTCAGTGAATCGTCAGAACCTGTCGTTTTGGTCTATTTCACCGACCAGCTGCCTCCTCTGCCTATGCAGATACATAACCTGATTTTTCCCAACCTGCATTATCCTGGATCACTTGAAGATGTGACGCGCTTGAATAGAGCCCCCTTCATGATTTGGCTTAACGATGCAGCAAAAGAACTTTACGGTATAGAGTATGCGTATGAACTTATAGATGATGATGAGCGCCTCTACTTCTCGTCTTCCTATCTAGGGGGCTTTCTTCTTGAGATCCTGGGATATCGCAATGTTTCTCCCTTCTTCGATTTCACAATGGACCTGAGGCGTCGCTTCCCCGTAGTAACCGAAGAAGTGTCCTTTGATGCTTACCGTAATCCCAGCACTTACTTCACTCGCGAAGAATTAGAACCTCTTGCCCTGTACAGAGATTGGTCAATCTATAGGATTTTTGATGAGTGATCCAACCCTATTCTCTTACATATTTCTAGGCATTCAGGTAGGACTACTTGCTTTTGGTTGTTACTTTTTAGTAATCACTTTTTTTGGCTTTGGAAAGATTCCGAAGACTTCTCGATGTGAGCCTATAAGTCGCTTCTTGCTCTTAGTGCCCGCTCACAATGAAGAGGCTGTGATTGAGAACTTAGTCGACAATCTAATGAATGATTTGGCGTACCCAAAGAATCTTTATACAGTTTGTGTAATTGCAGACAATTGTACGGACGATACTGCCGCGATTGCTCGCAGTTATGGAGCAGAAGTAATCGAAAATACCACCCCTCCTGACCATCCTAAGGGGAAGCCCTGGGCTATATTGGCAGCCCTGAATTATGTGGGTGACCAGCTGACAGACTATTATGACGCTATCGCCGTATTTGATGCAGACAATTTGGTCGATTCAAATTATTTGCAACGCATGAATAGTCACCTTCTTAGTGGAGAGAGAGTAATCCAGTGCTATCTGGACTCAAAGAATCCTACAGACAATCACACCACTTTAGGCTATGCGATTGCCTACTATTCGATGAACCGCATGTGGCAGCTTGCGAAGTATCGCCTAGGGTTGCCCAATGCAATTGGAGGAACGGGCTTTTGCATTGCCACCTCAGTAATAGATGAGATTGGATGGACAGCCAGATCCCTTACAGAAGATCTTGAGTTTACCATCCAGTGTATCCAGCATGGCATCCAAGTTACCTGGTGCCATACAACTCGTGTCTATGATGAAAAGCCAGTAAGCTTTAAAGCATCTCTGGTTCAGCGCTTACGTTGGTGTCGCGGACACTGGGATGTTGCCTTTAGATATATTCCGAAGCTTCTCTTTAGGGCAGTCACTAAGCTGGATCATCGTGCACTTGACGGAGCAATTTATCTTGCGATGCCCAGTATTATGCTTATTATTGCATTGATGTGGACACTCTTCTTTATTGGGGTTCTGATTTTTGATCAACCAGTATTCCAGCTTTTGCCTTTGTGGGCTTGGATTTTCCTTTGGATACTTACCAGAGTGTATCTGCTCATTTTCTGTAGCATTGACGCAGAGGTAAAATATGGCAAGATTGAAGCAGTGCTTGCATTGATGTTCTTTAACCTAACCTACGTCCCTCTGTCCTTTTGGGGAATGCTGACCTTTAGAAATAAGACCTGGGTGCGCACAGAACATACAAGGGCTATCTCTCATACTCCTACCAGAGACAGAGATAGGGAATAGCCGCTGCGCCTAGTACACTATACTGCGCTGAGAGGAAAATCAATGGAAAGATACATGCGCCAAGAATCGGATAAACGCATCAGGCCCCTCGCCCTTCTTGCGGCGCTGGTATATCTAGTGATTGTCTCTGCAGTTGGGTGGCAGGTTTATGTTGTTGTGACCAATCAGGTGTATGAGCATCTTCCGTTTGCTCCCATACAGATGGCATCTACTGAGCCTGCAGCACCTCCCTTTATTCCAATATCTATAGATGGGCCTACCTTGTGGAGGAATGAGGCTGCTAGCCTCTCAAGATTTCCTGAAGGTCTTTACGCACTTTATGTAGAGGATGAAGGACTTGCTCAATATGCTAATAATTTCTTTGGCTATTCCTTTTCCTATCCCTCTGACTGGACAATCGATACTCGTGCCGTTGCTCATTATACGCGCCTCTTTAACGACGATTTCCGCGTAGATATCACTGTGCAAGATGTAACGCACGCCTGGACAAATCCTACTGATTTTATGTGGGCTACTTTGCACCCGCTGCGAGATCGTATAACTTCTGATGAAAACAAAATCATTAACTCGCTTAATGTTCGTATTGTTGAATACGATAGACCTCTTATAGAGGGCATTGAAAATGACATGAATCACTATGCGTACTTTTTTATTATTCGCAATAATCTGGTCTATGTAATGCAGCTAAAGGCAAACGAAGAAAATTTTGATGAAAAAAGAGAAGCCTTCGAAGAAGTTCTGGAAACCTTCACTCTGATAGAACGACAGGAATTAGATATTACCAGCGAGATTATTAATGCGGACCCAGGATATGATCTGACCTTAAGGCACGCAAATAAAACACTTGATATACCAGACGGGACCTTCATGATGGGTCTTTATGTGGAGGAGAACACCACACTCGCAGAACGTGAGGCAGACCTTGAAGTACAGCTGGGTCTTGAGATGCTCTATCAGCCAATTGATACTAGGTACGATCCCTACTTAGGGCGACTTGTGGAAAGAGATACCCTTGCGATGGTGACTTTCCTCTTCGAAGAGGGCGACGTTGACGAAAACGAAACCGTTGTGAGAAACATCCTAAACGGGGAATATGATGAGACTCTTGCTGACTGGGGACAAAATTTATCTTATTTGGGTGCCCCAATTCTTGTGCGCCTTGGTAATGAAATGAATGGTAGCTGGACAGACTGGAGTCTGCAGCACAATTACAATGACCCTGACTTATACAAATTGGCCTTTGTGCATATTTCGAACGTCTTTAGAACTGCAGGAGCAAACAATGCCTATTTTGTATGGAACCCAAACGGTAACCATGCGCCTTTCTATGCCTGGAATCACGCAGCCCTGTTTTATCCAGGGGATGCCGTCGTTAATTTCGTTGGGATGACTCACTATCATTTTGGTGCTCAAGAGACGAGTGACTTCAGAGAGCTTTATGAGGACATCTACTGGGAATATGCAGCTTTGTTTTATCAGCGACATATGATGATTGGTGAATTCGGTGCTGTGGAAAGAGAAACCGACAAGGCACAATGGATTACAGATGCCTTTAATAGCATCCCCACCTATTTCCCTAGAGTAAAGCTAGCGGTATGGTTTGATGCCCGACATGGATTTGATGCAGGCTTGCGGGGTCCTGACCTTCGTATAGACACATCACCTGAAAGCTTAGCAGCTTTCCGCGAAGGCATGGTTGGGCCTAGCGTTATCCGAAACATGCTTGACTCAGAGGAGTAAAGTGCAACTAGTTTGAATTAGCCTGAATGGATAGTTGAGATTACCCTTTATTCTTCTGATTCTGAGGATCTGAAAGTAAAGGGACGAACTCCAAAGTTCTGCCATATTTCTTCTGCACCTTCTTCGTCAATCCACACAAAGGGGAAGGCCCATTCTCCAGGAAGTGTGGCCGCGTATAAGTCATCACTGTTTAACCTGCGCATTTCTCGGCCTAATTGGGCAAGCTCAAGCGGAGTAAAGTTTGTGCTGACATTATCTGCAAGAGAATTAGCAACCTGTGGAAGATGTGCAAGGGGGATATCACCCAGTTGCTCGAGCAGAGCCTTAAGAAATAGCTGCTGCGTGTTCATTCTGCCAAACTCTCCTCCGTAGTTGTCATACCCTGTTCTGTGGCGGACAAGTGTAAGTGCATGTGCTCCATCCAACCTTTGGAGTCCTGGATCTAACTGAGAGGCTCTTTTGTCGGGGGTAAAATCAGCACGAGGATCATTGATGGCGATGGGCACGTCAACATAGATTCCTCCCATAGCGTCAATGATGTCTTCAAAGCCCCAAAAGTCAATCGCGACGAAATAGTCAACCTTTTGATCGGTGAGTTCCTCCACTACCTGAATCAGTGTGTTTAGGCCGCCATGAACATAGGATTCATTGAGCCTGCCTATTGTATAGTTAGGAAATTCAACCCTTGTATGGCGGAGGAGAGATACCATCCATACGCGCTGTTCAATAGGGTCAATGTGGGCTAAAATTATCGTATCGAAATAGCCCGTTTCTCCATGTTCACGGGAATCTTGTCCTAATATGAGCAAGTTAAAGGGCTCAGTTGGCGGCGGTGCTGGATTTTCAAGAAGCACCTGAGGAATTTCTGTTGCAGTTATACGATTATGTAGGCTGGAATAGAATAGAGCTCCCGCAGCGATTGCAGCAAACAGGAAGAAAACTATTGCGGAAAGAAGGACGATGAGAGCTCTTTTCCCTGTGCGAGCCTTTCTATGGGCACGCCTTTCAGAGCTCATCCGGGGAGCTTGAGCAGAATTATGATCTATTGAAGCTCGTCTACCTGATCTTTTTCTCGAGCGTCTGCCCATACACCCAGTGCCTTTCTTTACCGCTGTTTACATATAAGTAAGCTGTAACATTATAGCAATAGGAAGCTTGCTTAAAACAGAATTGCAAAAACGAAATGTCCGTACAGCAATCGGTATGCAAAGGAAAGTGAAGTAACTGCTCTGCCTGCAAAATTTGCCTTATTCTGTGCTTAGTCTTTACTGTAGGACTTCTACGGTTACTTGGCCGATTCCATTGGGTTCTAGGCCTATTACCCTTGCCGATCCTCTTGATAGGTCTATGATTCTTCCCTGAGTGAAGGGCCCGCGGTCATTGATGCGTACGACAACGCTTTTGCCCGTTAGATGATAGGTTACGCGCACCATTGTTCCGAAGGGCAGTGAAGGATGGGCAGCAGTCATTGCCTCTGGGTTGAAGGCTTCTCCATTTGCGGTGCGAGTGCCTGTCCAGTAGAAAGACGCAATACCTGAGAAGCTTACCCCAGTGCTGGCACCGCCACTTGAGCTGCCAGAAGAATTTGAAGCACTGGAGGAAGAGCTTGCATTCGTAGCACTTCCTTCGGTCTGGCTATTCTCTGCCGCTGCAGCCGCAGCTTCTGCCTGGCGAGCAGCTTCTGCTTGACGCTGGAGCTCCTCTTGAACTTGGGCGTTCAGCGACCTTATGTAGCGTTCTTGCTCTTCGATTTCTGCTTGGACGCTTTCCATTTCAGTTCTGCGCGTAGCCTCTACTTCTGCCTTTTCTTCGCGTAAATCGTCAAGCACGCGTAAAGATTGCTCATGTTGACGTGTTTGTATTTGCAGAGTTTCGATAGCTTGAGCATCTTTGTCCATTAAAAGGGCCACTAGCTCAAGGGACCGTATAAAGTCCATGGCAGTATTTGCAGCGAAGAGGATCTCCAGATACCCTTTTCCACGCGAACGATACATGAATTCAGCTTGTTTGGCAATTAAGTCTCTGCTGTGCTCCATGTCTTCTTCTAGTGCCTCAATTTGGGTTTCAACTTCAGCAATGTCTTCTTCAGTTTCGCGCAAATCATCCAGAGCTTCGTTGAGGGAATCCAAAGAGGACTGGAGCGAGCCTCTCATTTCAGTAAGGCTTGAATCAGCTGATTGTACCTGCTGCTGCAAGCTTGAGAGTGAGGCTGCGTGCGCAGTAGACGGCAACAAAAATAGCAAGGCAAAAACAGACAAAACAAGTCCACCAGCATAGATTGCGACGGTCTTGTTAATAGATTTTGTTTGAATTTCTAATT
The DNA here is from genome assembly GCA_009785705.1 of Coriobacteriia bacterium. Classification (GTDB taxonomy): domain Bacteria; phylum Actinomycetota; class Coriobacteriia; order WRKU01; family WQUG01; genus WRBW01. Next base: position 1,378 of record WQVS01000032.1, on the reverse strand, counting down.
TCGGCACGCTGTATTTTACCATCATCGCTTCCAAGAAGCTTTTTAGTGAGCAAATTGTGTACAGATTTTTGACATTAGTAGGTAAAAGGTATCATTTGTAACATCATTTACAGCAAGACATCTCTTTTGGCACTGAGCAAGCCAGAGATATATAATAGGATGCTTAGAATCACAATTAATCCTTTCGGAGGAGCCATGAGCGTTAACAGAAACTACAGCAAAAAGCGTGAAGCCATACTAGAGAAGCTACAGTCCACTACTAGTCATCCTACGGCAGAGTGGATTTATCATGAGATGAAAACTGACTATCCAGAGATTAGTCTAGCGACAATTTATCGTAACTTAGGTCAATTTCGTGATAGTGGTGAAATATTAAGTCTAGGACAGATTCAAGGCAAGGAGCGTTTTGACGCTACAACTGCGCAACATGATCATTTTATCTGCGAAAACTGCGCAGCTGTCATAGATATTCCTGTTGCCGCCAATAAAGACGAGTCTTCTTGCTCTCACCTCCCCTCAAGTTTGAACGTTACGGTGTCTAGACATCACACAACCTATTACGGTACTTGTAGCTCCTGTTCCTGATCTTTGGGTCAGCATCAAGCTAGCGCCATATCAATCTGCTCTTCACAACTAAAAAATGAAGCACTTTTCAGACAGAATTAGCCAAGTGGCTTATAATGTTTGAGTGTCGTATTTGCTGCCTTTGGAAATGAGCAGCATTACCTCGATTAACCTAGCGACACCTTAAAGGAGACTAACCATGAAAAAGACCGTACTACTACTTGGAATTCTACTAGGAGCGATGCTTGTGCTTACTGCCTGTAATGGAGACAGTAATGGCGATGGCGATGCTGTTGTCGTAGAGGTTGGAGATACTGTTGTAGCTGAATATACCGGTAAGCTAGCAGCAGATGGCGAAGTTTTTGATTCTTCAGCGGAGCGCGGTGCGCCACTAGAATTTGTAGCAGGCGTTGGCATGATGATTCCTGGCTTTGATGACGCGGTGCTGGGCATGGAACTAAATGAAGAAAAAACAGTCGAAATTCCTTCCGATCAAGCTTATGGTTCTGCAGGCATTACTGACCCGCAAACAGGTGGATATCTTATTCCGCCAGACTCAGATCTTATCTTTGAGATCAAGGTAATTGAGATCATTAAGCCAGATACAGAAGAAGATTCTGAATAGCAGTTGCAACCTATCATTTACGCTAGTCATTATTAAGAGGAGCTAATACGCAACATGGCGCTTGACCGATTAAACGAACTGTCCTTTGAGCTTTACCTGCGCAAAGAGGGCAAAAAGATTGATGCTTATCTAGATGAGCATTTTTCGTCAGAACAAGGTGCCCACAGCGACATGTTGCGCTATCTCTAT
>WQVS01000031.1 GCA_009785705.1 Coriobacteriia bacterium | reverse complement strand
TCTTTATCAGGTAGGCCGAGACGCTTACCATGCCCTAGAAGCTGCTCGCGAAACAATTGCAAACGGAATTGGAGCAGCAAGACCTTCTGAAATAATATTTACCTCTGGTGGTACAGAGGCTGATAATGCAGCTTTTATAAGCGTTCTGCGCCGTATCGCCCCTGATGGGGGACATCTTATTGCTTCTGCATATGAGCACCCAGGTATCTTAAACCTGGTGAAATCATTGGGCAAACAAGGTTATGACATTAGTTTGTTACAACCGGATGCTGACGGTCTAATCTCTGTCGAAGCCCTTGAAGAAGCTATGCGCGACGATACTAAAATTGTATCCATAATGCACAGCAATAATGAGATTGGGAGCATTAATGATATTGCCGCTTTGGTGAAAGTTGCCCATGCTCATGGTGCACTTTTTCATACTGATGCTGTGCAATCTTTGGGTAAAGTTCCCTTTAATGTGCAAGAATTGGGTGTGGATATGGCGTCATTTTCTGCGCATAAAATCTATGGTCCAAAAGGCGTGGGTGCACTCTACCTAAGAAGAGGCATAAGTTTTGATCCCATTTTTAAGGGTGGAGGACAAGAGGGTCGTCGCCGTAGCGGTACACAAAATGTTGCAGGTGCTGTTGGTTTTGCAAAGGCCTTAGAGCTTTGCTTGGAAGAGATGGAAGCAGAGACAGCACGCCTGTCAGCACTAAGGGATAAAATCGCAAAACGCGTGACAGAGAGCTTGGAAAATACCCAGACAACAATAAGTGGTGATTCTCGCTTACCAGGAATCGTGTCACTGCTCATCAATGGGGTTGAAGGCGAATCAATGCTACTGCAACTAGATAATCAGGGATACGCTATATCTACGGGTTCTGCCTGTAGTTCAGGCTCACTTGATCCTAGTCATGTGTTACTAGCTATTGGTGTTAAGAAAGAAATTGCCCATGGCTCATTGCGTGTTTCTTTGGGTCGTTTTACTACAGAAGAAGATGTGGATGGATTTGTGGACACACTCATCCCCATTGTTGAAAGATTGCGCGCGATGTCACCAGTCTATCAGCGTTATTTTGGAAAGGACTCTATCTAGATGATATATAGCGATAAGGTAATGGATCATTTTAATAACCCGCGCAATGTTGGTGTTATTGAAGATGCTGATGGTGTTGGTGAAGTGGGTAATATTTCCTGCGGAGACATCATGAAAATTAGCATTACTGTTGATGATGGTGATGTGATAGAAGATGCAAAGTTTCAAACCTTGGGTTGCGGTGCAGCTATTGCAACATCAAGCATAGTGACTGAGCTAATCAAAGGTAAAAATATCAAAGATGCTGTTAAGTTGACCAAGCAAGATGTTGCTGACGAATTGGGTGGTTTGCCTAGTGCAAAAATGCACTGCTCGGTTCTTGCTACCGACGGTTTAAAGGTTGCAGTCGATGACTATTTGGTAAAGCAGGGCCGCGAACCTATTTGTGGTGAGATTAAATCTGCCGACCCTAATTTTGACCCACATGAAGATGACGATCATCATGACGAAGAAGATTACTAGAGTAGCCAAATGACTTTTTCAGAGATCGATATGGGTGCAGATGCCGAGTTAAAAGTTACAGATGTACTCTCTGCTCTTGATAAGACCTTTCCTTTTGCGCATGCTTTTGACGGCGATTCTGTTGGCTTGCTCATAGGAGACGGAAATATGCAGGTTAGTGGGGTTCTAGTTGCGCTAGACCCTAGCCTTGCTGCAATTAATCAGGCACAAAAATTGGGTGCAAACCTTATTGTGAGTCATCACCCCATTCGTTTTAGCTGTGATGGTCGCTTTAACATCACGCATGTCGCTAATACCTACCCAGAACGTGTACTTGCTGCTGCGCTATCAGCAGACATTGCTGTTATAGCTGCGCATACCAATGTAGATGTAGCTGAATCTGCGCGCCGTTATTGGGGTGATAGATTAGACTTCAAGCATGTTGGTTCGCTGCAAGCAATTCTTGCAGAGCGAGGCTTTCCTCGTCAAAAAGATGAACAGACCGCCTCTGATCCTTATGGAGAAGTGTGGCAGGCAAATAGTCCTCGCAGTCTTAACCAGTTAGCTGCTGAAGTTGCGGAACTTACAGGAAGTTGTGTTCGGGTATATGGTGCAGGGGAAACTGTAGTGCAAAAGATTGTGACTGCTACAGGCTCTGGTGGCGGACGTATAGCTGAAGCTCAGGTGGCAGGTGCCGACGTTCTTATTTCAGGGGAGTTTGGTTACCATGCGGCTCTGGCCGCTGTTGAATCAGGACTTAGTCTGATTGAGTTAGGGCATGATGTGTCAGAATTGCCCTTAGTTGACTTGATGGCAGAGGCTATCCATGTGCGAACTTCTATTGCTGACAACAAGCTGTTCAAAGAAGACAGATTGGCCTTGTGGCATACCATCTCTGTTGGAACAAATCTTGCAGATGACTAGATGCGCTTAACGCAGAGTGCGGAGACAGAAAGCTTGCGATAAGTGAAAAACGCGAAGTGAGGATTGAAATGGCATTAACAAAAGAAGAGCAGAGCTTACTTGAAGTGCAAGAAATTGACATCAAGCTAGGACAAGTAAGTGACGGTCTAGAGAAGGCTCCCCACAAGCAGCGTATCGCAGCGGCAAGAGCAAAAATTGCAGAAGGGGAGAAGCGCCTTGCTTTAATCGAGGCAGCTCGCGCTGACCTTGAGCAAAAGACATCTGAACTACAGGTAGAGGTTGATGAATTTAATGGGCGCATGAAAACTCATCAAGAAACCATGCAACAATCAAGTGATCACCGTGCAGTTGAAAATCTATCCAAAGAGTTGGAAACCTTACTGAAGCAAAAAGAAAAGCGCGAGAACGAAGGCATGAACCTTATGGAGAAGCGCGCAGAGTTCGGAAGTGCTTTAACAGACACTGCAGAAAAAGTTGAGCAATTAAAGAAGATTGAAGCAGATGAGATGTCTGCATATAAAGCATATTTTACGAAATTAAAAGCAGTTCATGACGCACTTATGGTAAAGCGTAAAGAGCTTTTGTCCAATGTGAACGAAGAGACTGTAGACAGCTATGAAAAGGTTCGTAAATCGAAAAATGGCATAGGTGTAGCACTGTACGAAAATGGCAAATGTGGTGGCTGCCAAGTCATGATACCCATGGCACAACGTAGTGCAATCGAAGCAGCAGAAGGAATCGTAACCTGTCCTAGCTGCAAGCGACTACTTATTGTCGAAAGATAGTTTAAGCAATCAAATTAATTGAATCAGATGCTTGCACTTTATCACTTTACTGTGCTAAAGTAATCTACCAATGAAAACATGTATCTCACAGGAATGAGATTTACTACTTAGGAGAACTGGAGTGAACATAGATAAGCAACCTGGTAAGCGATCCATAGGTAAACCTAGAGGTTTTAGAGACATTCTTTTTGCAGAAGCTGCTCGCCGTGAAAATCTAATTGCAAAGGTTAGTTCCTATTTCTCTGAAGCTGGTTATGAGCTAGTGGAAACTCCCAGTGTTGAGTATCCAGAGACGCTACTTAAGGGGCAAAGTAACGCTAGTGATGCATCTGAAAACAGCACCTGTATTGGTGATGATAATAATCTGCGTGATACCTTTCGTTTTGTTGATGTTGATGGCAATCTAATAGCCCTTAGAAGCGATGTGACGGGATCTTTGGCGCGTGTTGTTGCTACGTGCTTCTCTTTGATAGAGCCTCCTTATAGGTTGCGCTATGTGGCCGATGTATTCCGTGAACAGGAATCACTTCGGGGTAGTGACCGACAGGTAACCCAACTAGGACTTGAATGTTTTGGCTTAACGCATGAAACAGCAGATGAAGAAGTGCTTGGTCTTGCTCTGGGCGGGCTTGAAGCGGCAGGGATACCCGATTGTAGGCTTCACTTAAGCGATGTTACCGTCTTCAATTCACTGCTGGAGGCAGATTTATTAGATAGTGACTGGAAGAGTGCCTTCTATTCTGCTTGGCGCAGTGGTGACTTTATCAAGGTAAAAGAATTAATAGTTAATGGGGCACTCCCAGACCAAAGTGCTCTTGCATTAAGGGAGCTTGTTGGTTTACGAGGGGGACTTGATGCTCTTGATAGGGCAGCGCTATTGCTAAAGGGCAATGAACGCGGACTTAAAGCTTTGGATAATTTGAGAAGAAATTATAGCGCAATCATGAGCCAGTTGAACCTGTGTGACAGTAGTCAAAAGCTAGTTGTAGACTTTTCTCTGACACCTCATTTTGAATATTATTCTGGACTTATTTTTGAGCTTTATGCGACGGCGAAAGATGGCAGAGCACGCATTCTTGGAAGTGGCGGACGTTACGATAGGCTGATGGAGCAGTTTGGGTGTAAAATGCCTGCTGCAGGTTTTGGCTACAACCTTGCGTCGCTTGAACGAATCGTGGCTTCATATGAGGATGTTTCCTTGGAAAAATTTAGCGAGACTGCTCCCGCAAGAACCAGTAGTGCCAAGGTGTCACCTCCACTTCGTATTGCTGTTCCTAAAGGTAAGCTGTATGACGATTGTATTGATTTATTGGAGCAGGCAGGAATTAATGTGCCTGGTCTAAGGAATCCTGGACGTACTCTGCGAATTGTTAATGATGATTTCGACATTATCATTGCGAAACCTACCGATGTTGCCATCTATGTTTCGCGTGGTGCAGCTGACATCGGCATTAGTGGCCGTGACACTTTAGTGGAAGCAGATTTTCCTTTACTGCAGTTGGTTGATCTTAAATTTGGAGGCTGTGAATTTGTTGTTGCAGCACCAGACAGCCTAGATTGTAGCCTAGATGAACTGAGCTTGCGCTTAGGCACTATTCGTGTTGCTACGAAGTATCCCCGCCTGACTCAACAGTTCTTTGATGAGCGTGGGATTCAGGTTGAAATCGTTAAATTGAACGGAAATATTGAACTTGCTCCACTGATTGGCATTGCTGATGTCGTTGTAGATATCACTCAAACAGGCACGACTTTGCGTGAAAACAATCTACAGGTTGTTGATAGAGTATTGCCGAGCACAGCTAGGTTTGTAACACAGTATTCTGCAGCACGTACTGATTCACGTGTAATGGAGTTAGCCGAAAAACTAGAAAATATCCTTGAGATGAGAGGAAGCAGCTCGTGAAGATGAGGCGCATACAGCTAGAGCGCGGTCAAAGGTTAACAGAGGACCTCTTGCAGCGCAGTGGGGGCATTGATGCAGGTATTGAGACAGTTGCTGCTGACATTATTGCTGATGTAAGAGCGCGTGGCGATAAGGCACTGCATGATTACACAGAGCGCTTTGACGGGGCAAAGCTTGAAGATTTGCGGGTAAGCAATGAAGAGCTAAGTACGCTTTTCGACAAGGCTGATACAGCACTTGTTCAGGCACTGTCGAACTGTGCAGACCGCATTAGAGATTTTCATGAACGTCAAGTACAGCAATCGTGGTATGCAACTCCGCGTAAAGGGGTGTTAGTTGGACAGCAAGTGACTCCTATTCAGCGCGTCGGCATTTATGTGCCGGGAGGACGCGCCGATTATCCTAGTACGGTGCTGATGAATGTCATCCCTGCTGTTGTGGCAGGAGTGCCAGAGATTGCTGTTGTTGTGCCACCAGATACAGAAGGCAGCATTGTTACCTCAACATTGTTAGCCTGTCGCATTGCAGGGGTAGATGAAATATATAAAGTTGGTGGTGCACAGGCAATTGCAGCGCTTGCCTATGGAACAGAGAGTATCTCTGCTGTAGATAAGATTACGGGGCCTGGAAATGCCTATGTGGCTGCAGCGAAGAAGCTGGTTCAGGGCACAGTGGGTATTGATATGATTGCAGGTCCCTCAGAGGTGTTAGTGTTAGCTGACAAAACAGCAAATCCACGCTATGTGGCCATCGACCTTATGGCTCAGGCAGAGCATGATCCTTTGGCGGCATGCTATCTGGTCACAACTGACGCCAGCTTAGCTGATAAGGTCGAGCTTGAATTGGACGAATTGTTAAGGCAGTCCAAGCGAGCTGACATCACGCGTGAGTCTCTGGAAAATCACGGGGTTGTATTGCTATGTGAAGCTATGGATGATGCTGTAGCAGCGAGTAACTTTATCGCTCCTGAACATTTAGAAGTTTTGACTCATGACCCGCATGCTCTCTTGGGTGACATAACTAATGCAGGGGCTATTTTCCTTGGTCCTTGGACGCCAGAATCTATTGGCGATTATAGCGCAGGCCCTAATCATACCTTGCCAACACAAGGAACAGCACGTTTTTCATCGCCCTTGCGTGTGGATGACTTCGTGAAGAGCTCAAGCGTGTTGTCCTACAGTGCAGATGCTCTAATGGCAGAAGCAGATGACGTGACAGCGGTAGCTGATATTGAAGGTCTTTGGGCACACGCAGAAGCAGTCCGCCTACGCGTAGCTGATATCAATGAGGACATGTCCAATGAGCAGTAAAGAGTCACAAAGAGTCTGTAGTCCCAGACAAGCTTTAGAGAAGCTAAAGCCTTATAGTGGCGAGATGCCTGAGAATAAATTGATTCTTGCAGCAAATGAGAGCCCCTTTAATGTACCAGCATCTATACGCACGCAACTGCAGGCAGGAATTGAGGACTTTGCCTTTAATCGTTATCCAGATCCTTTAGGGCAGAAGCTACGCAATCAAATCGCAAACTTTAATAGCATTGATTCTGATTGTGTACTTCTAGGCAATGGGGGAGACGAATTGCTCCTGGACATCATGCTTGCCTGGGGCGGAAATGACCATGGTAAGGGCAGGAAGGATGCTGTACAGAGGGACGGTATATCCAGTAGTGATTCCTCACGACGTCGTAAAGTGCTTCAATTCACCCCGACCTTTTCAATGTATCGTATCTATGCAGAAGTACTAGAAGCAGAGGTTATTAATCTGCCGCGAGACCCTGAAAGTTACGCCATTGACACCGAAGCTGCAGTTGACTTGCTACAAAATCAGCATATAGATTTATGCTTTTTGGATAATCCTAGTAATCCAACAGGACAACTTATGCCTGAACCTGATGTGTGTAGGATTATCGAGGCCAGCAATGCTCTTGTTGTGGTAGACGAGGCTTATTTCGAGTTTAGTGGACAGAGCATGCTGCGCTATTTGGATAAGTATCCCAACATGGTCATACTTCGCACCTTTTCGAAGGCTTATTCTTTGGCTGGCATGCGCCTGGGTTATGTGCTGGCTCAGCCTGAGGTAATCGACATGCTTGCTCGTGTGCGCATGCCTTATTCGGTTAATAGCTTCACCCAATGGACAGGTCAACTGGTGATGGATAACTTAGCAGAGTTTGACCAGGGAATCGCCGACATCATCAAAGAGCGCAAATGGCTCTATAAGGTGTTGCAAGATATGGCAGACAGCAATAAGGGCATGAAGGTATGGCCATCTCAGGCAAACTATCTGTTGTTCCGTGTTGATAGGGCACAGGAGCTGTGGCAAAGACTTTATGATATTCATGACATTTATGTCCGCAACTTTGCTAGTGCACCAGGGCTTGAGAATTGTTTGCGTGTGACGGTTGGCAGTAGCCAAGAAAATATTAAATTTACTACCGCATTGCGCGAATCAATAGCGCGATTGAATTTGCCGGATGATTTTTTCTCTGGTTGATAGGTGCACAATACTTGCAGTTAGTAAGTAAAAGTACGCTAGGCGGCTAAACCTCCATACTGGTCTATTAAGGTTGAATAATAAAGAAATTCGACACTGAACAAGCTTCACAATAAGAACAAGGAGTACAAGTGGACAAGGCTACAAAAAGAACTGCTCGTGTAGAGCGCAGGACGAGCGAAACAGACATTGTGCTGGACTTGAATCTTGATGGCTCAGGAAGCAATAAGATAGAAACAGGTAGTGGTTTCTTTGACCATATGCTAACTGCCTTTGTGCGTCATGCAGGCTTTGACTTGTCTGGTCGCTGCAAAGGTGACCTTCACATTGACGATCATCACACTGTTGAGGATTTTGGTTTAGTATTGGGCCAAGCCTTTGCAGAGGCACTGGGTGATAAAGTTGGAATAACGCGCTTTGCTGATGTGCTGATTCCTATGGATGAAGCTTTGGTGCTTGCAGCAGTTGACATCAGTGGTCGAGGACAGCTGCATTATCGCGTTGAAGTTCCTATTGAAATGTTGGGCAATTTCGACACAAGCTTAGCAGAAGAATTCTTTATTGCTTTCACCAGCAAGGCTGGCGTGACCTTACATCTGGAATCGCTGGCTGGCAAGAACAGTCATCATATTTTGGAGGCAACTTTTAAGGCAGCTGCCCGTGCCTTGCGCGAAGCAGTAGCAATTGACTCGCGAGTAAGTGGAGTACCATCAACGAAGGGCAGTCTATAGAGTGCCCATGCGTCCAGATTCTGTGTCGCTAGCGCATAACCTGCCCAGTCACGTAGTAACTACGCTCAACTGAACAGAACATGCACTGCTCCTTGACTCTGAACACCTGGATACTCTATAGAGAACGAAATAGATAAGGATTGAAGAATGAATATATTTCCGGCGATAGACTTACTTGATGGCAGGGTAGTACGTTTGGCACAGGGTGACTATGAACGTGTCACCGTCTACCATGAGGACCCTGTAGCACAGGCACATGAATTTTTTGATGCTGGCGCAACTTGGCTACATGTAGTTGACTTAAATGCTGCACGTACTGGTCAGCCTCATAATGCGGCTGCCATTGCTGCCATTGCTGCAGAAATGCCACAGCTCAAGATGCAGGTAGGTGGTGGTATGCGCAATCTTGAAACTATTAACACCATGCTTGAGGCAGGAGTTACACGCACCGTTGTTGGTAGCAAGCTAGCTCTCGACCCTGCTTTTGCGAAAGAGGCAGTTGCAAGCTTTGGTGCAGATGCCCTAGTTGCAGGTATTGATGCACGTGATGGCGTTGTAGCAGTAGATGGTTGGACTAAAATGAGCAGTATCCCTGCTCCCGAATTGGTGGGAGAGCTGTCCAGTATTGGCCTGCGACATTTAGTGTATACCGATATTAGTCGTGATGGCATGCAGACAGGCATTCATCCTGGGCTTTACACTGCTGTGGCTACGGCAGCAAACTTTCCTGTTATCGTAAGCGGAGGAGTAGCCAGCCTTGCTGACATTAAAGCAGCGAAAGAGTTGGGGCCAAAGCTTATCGAGGGTGTTATTATCGGACGCGCTTATTATGAGGGTGAAATAGAAATACGTGATGCGGTGGAGGCATTAGCATGAACATCATAAAGGTAATTCCCTGTTTGGATGTTGAAAAGGGTCGTGTCGTCAAAGGGGTAAACTTTATCAATTTAAAAGATATTGGTAATCCTGCGGAGATGGCAGCATCTTACCAAGAGGCTGGTGCAGATGAACTGGTGTTTCTTGACATTAGTGCAAGCCATGAAGATCGTGCTACAAGGGTAGACCTCGCAAAGGCCTGCAGAAAAGCTTGCAGTATTCCCTTTGTAGTGGGTGGTGGCATGAAGTCTCTCGATTCAGTCAGTGAAGTTCTGGATGCAGGAGCAGACAAAATATCACTGGGCAGTGCTGCGGTGAGAAGCCCTCAACTCATCAAAGAAGTGTCAGCGAAATATGGTCCGAATCGCCTGGTAGTAGCGATAGATGCAAAGAAACTTCGGTACTCTAAGGCTGGCACTAAGGGCAAGTGGGAAGTCTACATAAATGGCGGCAGAGAAAACACAGACATCGATGCCATTGAATGGGCACGTAAAGTCGAAAATCTAGGTGCAGGTGAAATCCTGCTTACCAGCATGGATTGTGACGGAGTCAAGGATGGTTATGACATCCCTCTGACTCGAGCAATTGCAGACGTAGTGAGTATTCCTGTAACGGCAAGTGGGGGAGCAGGCAAGGTAGAACATTTCGTAGAAGCTGTTGCCGACGGACACGCCCAAGGAGTCCTCGCTGCAAGCGTATTCCACTACGGACAAATTAACATCAAGGAAGTAAAGGAAGCCTTGCGAGAAGCAGGCTATGAGGTTAGTTTGTAATCGATGAATCCGTACAAGACAGATAAAAAGCTACACCCCTCGCGTCCTCGCGCCACCTCAGCCATTGTTGTTGCATTCTGTGGCTACGGAGTGCTCGGGGTTGCAACCCCTTATCTGTCTTGCTAGTAATCTTCATTTGCAGTGTACTAGGGAAGGTAAGAAGCCTGTGACCGGAGCCAAGGGGTAAGAGTTACAACTCTGAGCACTCCACAGCCACAGGGTCGTATAGTAAAGTCTGTGCTAACGCGAGGACGCGAAGAGTGTAACTTCTTACCCTATGGCTCTTAGAAAGGTAACCAGTATGTCCGATAAAGAAAAGGATTATCTAGCTATTAACGAGCTTTCGTATAGCGAAGATGGATTAATTGCTGCTATTATTCAGGATTGGGACACGACAGATGTGCTGATGTTGGCATGGATGAATCGTGATGCTCTGCAGAAAAGCATCGATACGGGCTATACTTGGTTCTGGTCGCGCTCTCGTAAGCGCTTGTGGCAAAAAGGCGAAGAGAGCGGGAATGTGCAACGCATACAATCGATTAGCTATGACTGCGATGCAGATACCTTGCTTATCAAGGTACAACAGGGTGGCGATGGAGTAGCCTGTCACACAGGTGCTCCCACTTGTTTTTACCGAGAATTGAAAGGCTTATAACATGTCTTCAGTTAATACCTTAGGCTCAACTATTGATGAGCTAACTAGCATTATTGCTGAGCGAGCTAACGCAGATTCAGATAAATCTTATACAGCGAAGCTTTTACAGGGAGATTTGGACTACCTCCTCAAAAAAATTGGTGAAGAAGCTACTGAGGTTGTGATGGCAGCAAAAGATATTGATGGAGGAGCAAGCAATGACCAGCTGCGCTATGAAGTAGTCGATTTGCTCTATCATTTACTAGTTGCGTGTGAGCGTCTGGGAGTAAGTCCTGATGATTTAGTTGCAGAAATCAGAGGTCGTTTCTGATGCCTATTGAAGACATTATCGACGCGGCTGCCGATGATTTGCCTCTTGGATTAAGCTTTTTAACGTCCGCCCTCTTAACAGCCGAAGACAATGAGCCTGTTAATCAGAAGTGGAGCTCACTAGATGTCTCTACGGCTAATCGTTATGCGGATTGTCATATCCACTCAACGCTTTGCGGACATGCGAAGCATACTTTGTCAGAGATGCTTGAAGGAATTCGTGTCAGTGGACTGCGTGCTGCAATTTTCACTGAACATTTACCCTTGCCAGAAGAAATAGACCCCAATCGTGAAGTGTCGATGCGCTTCAGTGATTTAGAGCCGTATGTGGCAACACTTAAAGAAACAGCAGAGAAATTTGACTATTTGCGCAGCAAAGGTGAAGATGCACCACGTCTTATTGTTGGCGCAGAAGCCGATTGGTTAAATCAGGACCCTGATTGGTCAAGGCAGTCCGTAAAAGAGGCTCGTGCAGCTGGTGTTGATGTTGTTCTGGGCAGTGTGCACATGCTAGACGGTTGGGCCTTTGATGACCCAGCACAGGTAGAGGAGTGGGATAGGCGAGATACCGATGAAGTTTGGGATTTCTATTTTAGCGAATGGATAAAAGCGGTAAAGTCAGGTCTCTATGACGTCATGGCACATCCCGATTTGCCAAAAAAGTTCGCTTTCATCCCTGCTGATCCGCGCGAATACTATCATGAAGCAGCTGCAGCAATCGCAGGAGCTGGCATCCTTTGTGAGGTGTCTACAGGGGGGCTACGTAAGCCCTGTAAAGAACTTTATCCGTCACAGGACTTCCTGCAAGAGCTAGTGCGCTTAAACGTAGGCCTAACTCTAGGTTCAGACGCCCACTCAATACCAGAAATAGGCTACGGCTTTGACTACGCAGCCGAACAACTACTAAAAACAGGAGCAAGCCACCAATCTTTACCTACAGGCCCAGTACACGAAGGTAAAATCGAACTTCTTCTATTATAGTTTTGGAGTACAATGAACAATATGACTGATTACATTCTTTATAGTGATGGTGGGTCGCGGGGAAATCCTGGTCCTGCTGGGATTGGCTTTGTCCTTAATCATGGCTTTGTTAAGAGTTGTGATGGGGGAGCACCCATAGGGGAAGCCACCAACAATGTTGCAGAATACAAAGCGCTTATATGGGGCCTAGAGAACGCTTTGGCCTTGAATATCACTCAACTTGAAGCGCGAGCAGATAGTGAACTTATGGTAAAACAACTTAAGGGCGAGTATAAGGTTAAAAATGCTGCCTTGAAACCCCTGTTCTTGGATGCGCTTAACCTATCCAAGCAGTTTGAAGTATGCAAGTTTGTGCACATTCCTCGTGAGGAAAATGAAGAAGCAGATGCTCTGGCAAATGAAGCAATGGACGCCTTAGAAGAGGTGGGCAGTCCCATTGTGTCTTATAGGACAGCCGACTCCCTCTTTGATTTTGAGTCTGGTGAAGAATCAGAAGAAGAGTATGAGCCTTTCACTGTTGACGAGCCTCAGACTTGTGGCTTCGAGCAAGGCGACGAAAAAGCTGAAGCACTAGTGGAAGATGAGGCAACACAGTCATTTACTGCTGTTGGTGCAGCTGTAGACAGTAATGCAATTGAGGAGGCTCAAACACTCGTGAGTACAGGAATATATACTTTAACTGTTAAAGATCACTTTGACGCAGCACATTTACTCTATGATTATCCAGGAGAATGTCGCAACCTGCACGGACATACCTGGGACATCGAAGTAAGTGTTGAGTCTTCACAACTGTGTGAGCTGGGCATGGTATATGACTTTGCACTGCTTAAGAAAGACCTAAAGTCAGTGTTGAATCGTTACGACCACAAATATCTCAACGAAATTGAGCCTTTCGATGAAATTAGCCCGACAGCAGAAAACTTAGCGCGGATAATCTTTGAAGAGTTGTCACAAGTAATTACACAGCCAGAAGTAAGCATCACAGAAGTAGCAGTCTGGGAATCCCCCATAGCAAAACTAACCTACAGAGTGGTTTAGCAAGCATTAATTTTCGGGCTTGGGACCACCGGTTATTGAACGAGCTTTCCATGGCTTATCCTCAGATGATTGCTTTAATTGACGTCCTGATAGGACTGAACTCTCACCGAACTTGTCTTTTATGGCATCGAGTTTTTTGCTTAGGCATTCTTGGCTCTCACTGACTGCAGCACTTGCTGGTTGCTTATTTTTCTTTTGAGCACTAATGGAAGCTTCCGAAGTGCTGGTGCTTTGTGTATCTGCCATTGCTTTATTTTTGAGGTCAGCTCCACTACTGATGTCTGTACCTTTGAAGGCATTCTCTTCTTGCAGAACATCATCACTGAAGAGGCATAACTGACCTGCGCCTTCGTCGAATTGTGAGACTCCTACACCCAGTAGGCG
>WQVS01000030.1 GCA_009785705.1 Coriobacteriia bacterium | reverse complement strand
TTGCAATCTTTGCTCTCATTTTAATCTATATGGACAGAAAGAGTGAGAAAGAATACGGAGCTACTACAACTTAAAGAGACAAAACACACTTTAGCTACCTATAGCTAGCTTCTAAGAAACTTAAGAGAGCCTTAAGCTCTTAAGTTAGAAGATACTCTTTCCCCCTCATCCACAAGAACTATCAACAGGGACATGAAGAGTGCTTCTTTTGCCTAGACCGCCACCAGGCTCAGATGCCTTGGTGGTGGTTTGTTGTTAAGTTTCGCTAATTTTGGTCTTAAATAGATTTGACTCAGTACTTGGCATACCGCATAATAGTGTTTAATGATTTGAACTCTGCCTGGAATCAAGGCTTATTACTCCACCGAACTCCTTGAAAGATAACTACACGTTCGCGTGTGTGTAAAACGCCACAGCCATAACTGGGATAGAGCTATCCGCCTGATTTGAAGGTGTCTTTGTACTGATCTTTGAAAGGACAGAACTCCATGAAATTCTTTTTGGACACAGCCGACTTGAATGAGATTGAAGAAGCGTGTAGCTGGGGGGTTGTTGCGGGTGTAACTACCAACCCAACACTTTACGCCAAGATTGGCGGTAAGCTCGCAGACTTTAACACACACATTCAGCGCATCTGTGAACTGACCGATGGCCCTGTATCAGCTGAAGCAGTGGGTACTACTCGCGAAGAGATTATTCGCGAAGGAGAAGAACTTGCAGCTCTAGCCCCTAATGTTGTTGTGAAGATTCCCACAATGATTGAAGGACTTGCCGCAACGAAGGCACTTGCTGCAAAGGATATTCCCGTGAATATGACCTTGTGCTTTAGTGTTCCTCAGGCAATCATGGCAGCGCGTGCAGGAGCAGCCTACATATCACCCTTTGTGGGGCGCTTTGATGATATTAGTGAAGATGGTTTGGCGCAACTGGAAGATGTTGTAGCAGCTGTCGCTAGCTATGATTTTGATCAATCAGTAGAGATTATTGCGGCTTCTATCAGAAGTGCGCATCATGTAACACAGTCAGCACTCATGGGTGCTGACATTGCAACGGTACCCTTTGGTGTTCTGAAGAAATTGGTTGAACATCCATTAACAGATAGAGGACTGGCGTCCTTTGAAGCAGATTGGAAGAAGGTAGTCCAGGCATGAACCAACGTCCTAGAAAAAGAAGTCGACGTAGTAGTGGCATGAATGATGCTGGTAATCAGAGCAAGGGTTCTGGTAAGTCAGCAAAGGGCGGTAAACAGGGTCACAGGCAAGGTGGACATCGCGGAAGGCAGCACTCTCAGCAAAGAGACCAGTCGCAAAAATCACAAAAGGCTGCTGCTCAACCCAAAATTACTCTTCCACCAGTTCCTGAAAAGGAAGAACTGGCAAAAAATAAAGTTGCAGAACTGCGCACTATTGCAGCAGATTTAGGCCTAGAGTTGAAAAAATCAGCGATACCAAAGGCCGATTTAGTAGAGCAAGT
This sequence comes from Coriobacteriia bacterium, assembly GCA_009785705.1. Classification (GTDB taxonomy): domain Bacteria; phylum Actinomycetota; class Coriobacteriia; order WRKU01; family WQUG01; genus WRBW01. Next base: position 12,161 of record WQVS01000030.1, on the reverse strand, counting down.
CCATGCTGCCTATATTGCACGTGCAGAAAATGCGCTTGCGGAGGCAGAAAGGGCTGCTGCAGAGGCAGCAGTAGAAGCAGCAGCTGCTGAAGCTGCCCGCAGGGAAGCAGAAATGCAGCCTGTTGAAGGGGTATTGGATACGCTCCCAGAGGGTTATGGTTTCTTGCGTACTACGGGATATTTGGCAGGCCCTAGTGACGTTTATGTATCAGCTTCGCTGATTAGGCGCAATCGTTTGCGTCGTGGGGACTTTGTTTCAGGTAGACAAGGTCGCCCCCCGCGTGAAAATGAGAAGTTCGCTGCCCTTAAAGAGATTGCCAGTGTTAACGGGATTGTCCTAGAAGACCTAGGTGACCGTGCTCGCTTTAGTTCTCTGACACCTGTTTATCCCGATGAGCGTCTGGTGATGGAGCGTGGCGGTAAGGACTTTTCTTCCCGCACAATTGACCTGGTCGCCCCTATCGGGAAGGGTCAGCGCGGAATGATCGTTTCGCCTCCAAAGGCGGGTAAGACAGAAATTCTGAAAGATATTGCAGCTTCAATCCATGCTAATAATCCAGAAGTGCACCTGATGTGCCTCTTGGTTGACGAGCGCCCAGAAGAAGTAACTGACATGCAGCGCTCAATCCATGGTGAGGTTATTTCTAGTACCTTTGACATGCCCTCTGAGAATCACATTGCAGTAACGGAGCTCGTACTAGAACGCGCGAAGCGCTTGGTAGAGGCTGGTCGTGATGTAGTGATTTTGCTAGATTCAATTACGAGGCTTGCTCGTGCTTATAATCTGGCGGCACCTGCTTCGGGTCGTATTCTTTCTGGTGGTGTTGATTCGGCTGCGCTATACCCACCGAAGAAGTTCTTTGGTGCAGCACGCAATATTGAGGGCGGAGGGTCGCTGACCATTTTGGCTACAGCCCTTATCGAAACTGGGTCTAAGATGGACGAAGTTATTTTTGAAGAGTTCAAGGGTACGGGCAATATGGAACTACGCCTTGACCGTAGTCTGGCAGATCGTCGCATCTTCCCAGCTATTGATATTGTTGCTTCAGGTACGCGTAAGGAAGAATTGTTGCTAGAAGCACACGAGGCGCCCTTGGTTTGGGGTGTTCGTCGTATCTTACATAATGTTGACCCTGACCGTTCAATGCAGCAGCTAATTAACGGCTATAAGCAGACTGAAACGAATATGGACCTGTTGACAAAGATGGCGCGAAAGGCGGCACAGGCAGGCAGTGACGTATCCTAAAAACGCTCCAGATGCCCAATCTCCGCACTGGTTTATAAGAATGAAATGCTCGCGCAGCTTAGTGCGCTCCGCTTCCATTCTTATAAACCAGCACGAACCTTGAACATCTGGAGCGTTTTGTCTTTGGAAGGAAAGAAATGGAAAAAATTATAGTTTCGCCTTCGTTGTTGTCTGCTGATTTTGCTGATTTGCGAGGGGCCTTGAAGACTGTTGAGGGGGCTGGTGCTCCCTGGATTCATCTTGATGTGATGGATGGGCACTTTGTGCCCAACCTTACCTTTGGACCGCCCCTTATTGCCTCTTTGCGCCCCTGCTCCGAACTTGTTTTTGATGCACATCTCATGATTGATAATCCGGATGAGACGATTCAGTGGTACCTTGATGCGGGATGTGACTATATCACGGTACACCTTGAGTCTGCGCAAGATGTGCGCAAAATGGCGCAGCTAGTTCAGTCTCAGGGGAAGAAATTTGGTCTATCTATCAAGCCAGATGCACCCGTGGTTTCACTAGAGGAGTTTTTGCCCTATCTTGATATGGTGCTTATCATGTCAGTATTTCCTGGTTTTTCAGGACAATCTTTTATTCCAGGAACTATAGAGCGCCTGGGTGAACTAAAGGCACTTTGTGAAAGCACGGGATGTCGACCTCTTGTACAGGTAGATGGGGGCATCAACTCAGAAACGGCAGTGCAGTGTGCCGCGGCAGGAGCCCAGATATTCGTGGCAGGAAATGCCTTCTTCAAAGCAGAAGATCCAAAGCAGGCTCATAGGGACATCATTGAGGCAATTGCGCAGTTATAAGTTCCCGTGCTGCCTTTCGCGCTGCAACCTTTCTTTTGTTGTCTGATAAAATCCTATACTATGTAGATTTTTACAATCAAGCCTGTATGACCGATTATGTGCGAAGAGAGGAAATAAGTGCCAGACGTTCTTAACGACATTCAATTGTTGAACCATTTTTGGTTGACACTCTTTCTCTTAGTTCCTCTAGTGCTGGTTGCCAGGACACTTGTTGCAGGAACTAGATACTCTGCGATTCTGCTTGTCGTAATCTTTGGTTTGGGTATGGGCTATATTCTTGTGGCTACGGGTGTTGCCCAACCAGGATTGTCAGAATTTGTCTTAGTTGATCTGGTTAGTCGGACTACTATAATTGCACTGATTGCGACCTTCTTTGTGGGGGGTCAAGAACTGCGGAAAGTCTTTCATAAAAAAGTAGTCGCAGATGATAAGTCAGTTGTTTTGTCTGAAGAAGAGGTTGTTGTAGGAACAACCAGCGGTCAACTCTTCTTCATTATCCGCGCCTTCTTCCTTTTATTGGGGATTGAATCTATCTTTAGGCTTGTTGTAGGTTTTGATGCAGGACTTCTTAGTCAGTATTATCCTCTTATGGCCTTTGTAGGTTTAACCTCTTCGATAATACTGATTGATCACAGAACAACTTTTAAGAATAGAAAACTATACGTGAGAAAAGGCATACTGGAGACTTTCATCATTTGTCTTATCTTGGTTGCAAGTTTTTATGCGGCTGTTTGGATTGCGCCCATTATAGCACTGCCACAAATATTTTTTGCCATGGTACTGACGGCAAGTCTTGGGGCAGTTTTCTATAAGTGGTCCTTTGGTTCAACAGTAAGGTCACTGCTTTTTGCAGGTCTTCCTATTGTGCTGGCTGCAAACTTTATGGTTGGTGGTTCGCGCATTATGGAAGCTTTCGGGGCAAGTGAGATGAATGCAGTCCTGGTCTTTGGCTTCTTTGGGCAACTTCTCTGGATGTTTGGAGGTATCTCCCTCTTGATACTGTTGGCGCGAACAATCGACATACGTAATCTGGCGCCTGGACTTGCAGGTGGTCTATCTCATGCGGGACTTACGGGTGCCTGTACTGCTGGTGACCTAGGAAAGAAGGCAGCTAGCAGGGCACCGATTATGGTTAATATGCCCTTTATTGCGCACATCTTTGTGTTTTCGGTACTTGCTATTAGTGCTGCCCAGGGCAGCTTAACACTTATTCCTGCACTGGCTGTATTGGCCGTTGGTGTCGTTTTGACAGGACTTTCTTTCCGGACTTTAAGAGCCGCGAAAGGCGAAGAACATAAAGAGATTTCAGGCCTTATGAAGTTTTCACTAGGATGGCAGTTGACTGCGATGTTTGGTGGCTTCATCATGTTGAGCCTTGCAGGCATGGACTTAGACTACGCAGCAGCCGCAGTAACTTCATCACTTTCACACTTTGGTCTTTTTGCTGCAACGCAAGATGGTATGTTTGGAGCAGAAATTGCAAGCTTGCTACCCTTTATCTTCGCCATGCCCTTCTTAGTGCATCCCTTTGTATTCTTTCTGTTTGGACGTGCCATGGACAAGGGTGGCAAGATGCCAAAGGTTCCAGTATTTGCACTTGCTGCAATAGGAATCGTTGGGGTAATCGTAGCCTTGCTTATGATTTAGGTAGAAGCTGTGCATGTTTTTTACCGCATCCTTGTTCTTGTCATGCTTACAGCAGGGCTAACGGCAAGTACCTTAGTGTTGACAGGCTGCTATGTCAGCACGGCGCGCTATGACCTGTCACGACCTATAAGCACACAAGACTGGCTCATAATTTGGGAAGATCCGGCAGATGTGACAGCAAGTGCTTTGCAGACTCCAGATTATCGCATTCTTGCTGGACAAGAGATTTTTGGCATGCAGGCTCCCTTAGATAATTACCTTGAAGTTTTCCCTTTGGGAACGAGTAGTGCAGACGGCACTAATGGTGCACATGTAGAGGACTGGATAGATTCTCTAAGACCTGCAATGTATTTCTTGCCGCTTTATGATGATGCAGGAGACTGGCAGCGCAGTTTACTTATATGGCGAGAACAGCATACAGCTATGATTGCGCACAGCTTTGATGATGATTATCAGAAGTACCTAACAGCCAAAGGTGAACTGACTAGCTTTCTAATCGGTACCTACGGTAATGCCTACAAGCATTCAGAGTATCGTATTTACTGGTCTTGGATAGGCATCTTTGTCTTGGCAGAAAACGAAGAGGGATCTTACGGACAATTCTTTAGCGATTTTGCTGTAGCAGAAGATCAGGTTTTGCCCTACAGTTTTGAAGAGCTAGAAGGCCGTGTAATGAGCGAGGCAGAACTAATTGAGATTTTTGAGGCTATCGAGGACGCAGTCTCAGAGCCATAGGAAGTCAGCCTTTCCTATGCTTGCTTCATTTGGCTTGAGGGCACTTTTCTGCCTCAGTGTGCGCCAAGCAGACACAATTAGGTAACGAATTGCGCCGTTACCCACAGGGCTGCATCAGCGGCTAGAACACTGTGCGAAAATAACAATAGTTTGACGTGCATTCGCACATGTCCTGTCGTGCGCTAATCAATAAGGAGAACACTATGACCTACACACCACGCTTTGGTCGTTTACTGACAGCAATGGTGACACCCTTTAAAGAAGATGGTTCGCTTGATTTGCCTCGTGCTGCTGAGCTTGCCAAAAATCTCATCGAACAGGGTAACGATGGTCTCATAGTGAATGGTACAACGGGGGAGAGTCCGACCATCAGTCGTGATGAGCGCTGTCAACTATTCGAAGCAGTGATTGATGCGGTAGGTCCAGATGTTCCTCTGATTGCTAATGTTGGCGACAATTGCACAGAGGACAGCGTCTTATTCGCACAGCGTGTTTGCGCCCTAAAGGGTGGTCGCATCAATGGGATTATGGTGGTTACTCCTTACTACAATAAGCCTCCACAAGAAGGCATCTATCAGCACATGCGTCTAGTGGCAGAAGCAGTAGAAGTTCCTGTTGTTGTGTATAACATTCCGGGACGCAGTGTAGTAAATATTGACCCAGAGATTATTATTCGCCTAGCAAATGATGTCCCTAATATTCTTGCACTGAAGCAAGCAAACGAAGACATGTCCCAACTGGAGACTATTGTCGCGAACACTTCAAAGGACTTTGAAATCTTTGCAGGTGATGACTGTTTGACCCTGCCTAACCTAGAGCGTGGCGGTGCGGGCGTTATTTCGACCATTGGAAACATTGCTGCTCCTGCAATGGCAAAAATGATTAAGGCCTATGTGGAGGGCGACCATGAGGAAGCAAATCGCATCGATCAAATCTTGCGACCCTTGCAAAATCAGCTTTTTGTGACCTCGAATCCGATTTTAGTCAAGCGTGCACTGGCACTGCTTGATTTCCCTGTGGGTGGCGTGCGACTACCCCTTGTAAATGCAACAGACCAACAGTCGGCAGAGTTGCTGACCGTTATGAACGATACCTTTAGGAGGCTCGATGAGCTCTAAGCCATCAAAGCAAAACCAATCTAATAATCAAGCAGACAGTAAACCTAAACCTAAGCCCAAGCCTAAGCCTAAGCGGAAAGATTCTGCTAAACCAAAACCATCTGCAAAAAAGCCTGCTTCAAAAGGGTCTAACAATAAGGCAGGAGCAGGAAGAGGCAAGCTGGCTCAAAAGTCCAACGCCAAACCTAAGAAAGGCAATTCAAGTACTCGCTTGCGCGTTATACCCCTAGGTGGCCTGGATGCAATAGGCAAGAATATGACTGTCTTCGAATATGGCGATGACATGATTGTTGTTGACGCAGGATTGATGTTTCCCGATGAAAATCAACTGGGCATTGACTTGATTTTGCCCGACTATTCTTACCTTATTGAAAATGAACATAAACTGCGCGGCATTGTCATCACGCATGGTCATGAAGACCATACGGGTGCCTTGCCATGGCTATTGAAAGACCTTAGTCGTCGCAGTGTACCCATTATTGCCACAAAACTTACTTGTGGTCTTATTAAGGGCAAGCTGGAAGAACATGGCGTCAAAAATGCAAAGTTCAAGGAAGTAAATAGCGACAGCAGCTTAGACTGCGGAGTCTTCAGCTTGAACTTTATTGATGTTAACCATTCGATTCCTGACGCAGTTGCTGTGCTTATTAAGACCCCTGTGGGCAGCATTTTGCACACAGGCGATTTCAAATTCGACCAGACTCCCATCAATGGCAAGGTGGCAGACTACAGCGCCCTTGCAAAAGCAGGCGATGAGGGGGTCATGCTTCTGTTGTCAGATTCTACCTGTGCTGAGCGTCCTGGGATTACCCCAAGTGAGGCCGAGGTCGGTCGCTCACTGCGCTCCATTATGTCTCAGGCAACGCAACGCATCATCATCGCATCGTTCTCTAGTCATATTCATCGCTTACAGCAAATCTGTGATGCTGCTGTAGCATCGGGAAGAAAAGTCGCTGTCACGGGACGAAGCATGCTGCGAAACACTGAAATCGCACGTCAGTTAGGCTATCTGAACATTCCTGAAGATATGCTTATTGATGCTTTTAACCTGCGTGACCATGCACCAGAAGACATTGTGGTCTTATGTACGGGCAGTCAGGGTGAACCCCTGTCGGCACTGTCGCGTATGGCGATAGGGGAGCATAGAAGTATTCGCGTTACACCAGGTGACACCGTAATTTTTTCTGCAACACCCGTTCCAGGAAATGAACAGGCAGTAAATACAGTAATCAATCAGCTAGTAAAATGCGGAGCAGATGTTCACGAAGGTCATGCTGCCCGCGTACATGTCAGTGGCCATGCTGCCTCTGAAGAGCTGAAGTTACTGCTAAACCTTATCAGACCAGAATACTTCTTGCCGGTACATGGCGAAACAAGACATCTGCATGCCCACAAGGAGCTTGCTCTGCAAGTAGGTATTCCAGAGGACTACATCTTTGTGTTAGAGAATGGCGATGTGCTGGAATTTGATGAAGATGGTGCCTATCAGAAAGACCCTGTACAAAACGGGGTCATCTACGTAGATGGTTTAAACGTAGGCGATTTCGATGGTGTAATTCTGCGCGATAGGCAGCATCTAAGCCAAGACGGTATCGTTACCCTTGTTGCTAATGTAAACCGTAGCCGCAAGCAGGTAATGGGCTCAGTAGAAGTTATTTTCCGCGGGGTAAGCGTTTCTGACCCACAGTTCTTCCAGTCAGAAATTGCAGAACGTGCCACAAAGACACTTGAGAGAAATCTGCGCGAGAAGGCGACCATGAACAATGCGCGCAGGTCAGTTAAAGATGCTGTCTCACAACTGGTTTGGGAACGCACAAAGACACGCCCCATGGTGATTCCTGTAATCATGGAGATTTAAGGGTTTATTGGCTAGCGAGATGACTTATTTGATGAACCAGGATAAGGTGACATTATATGCAGGGACGGTGTCTTAAGTGGCACCTCTTGTGATGGCAAGCTTTGCAGAATGGACTTACTCTATAGTAATGGCCATTGTGCAGGGAATCACAGAATTTATCCCCATTTCAAGTTCAGGTCATCTGGCGATTCTGGATGAGGCTTTCGGGCGTGAGGCAGCAGTAGACTTTTACTTTTTCTTGCATATTCCTACCACGATTGCTGCCGTAATCTATTTTAGAGAAGACATCAAAGATTTCATTCTTGCCTGGTTGCCCAAAAATAAAGAAACCATGCCTGCGGAGCGCCGCACAACAATCTCTCTGATTATCAGTTTGCTTGTTGCGGCAGTGATATATCTGCTATTTTCAGGTTATCTAAAAGATTTTGCCAACAACCTCTTAGTGTTGGGACTTATGTTTGTCGTAACAGCGATTCTTCTGGTTTCTTCAGAGCAGGCGCTGAAAAAGATGAAACTTAAGAAGGAAATGGGCGAGCTTACTCCTGTGCGTGCCATGCTAATTGGTGTCTTCCAAGGATTTGCCATATTTCCTGGGATTTCTCGCAGTGGAGCAACCATTGCGGGTGGTCTGTGGATGGGTCTTTCGCGGGTGCAGGCAACACGCTACAGTTTTCTACTTCTCATTCCTGTTGTTATTGCAGGCTCACTACGCGATATTGTGCGTCTATTTCAGGGCTCACTGGTATTGCCAAATGCCTGGATATTGTTGGTGAGTTTTGTGCTTGCGGGTGTTATTGGCTATCTCACTATTGCATGGATGATTAAGCTGGTATCAAAGACAAGCCTTAACTGGTTTGCCCTGTATGCCGTACTGTTAGGAATAGTGCTTATTGCCCTGTACTTGCTGGCATAAGAATTAGGCAAGGATAGATTAGGAAGCAGTTTACTCAGTTAAACTAAAGTATAAGGAAGCATGAGGAAAGAGACAGGTGTCAGCAAAGAAAGCCAAAAAGGGAAGCGGTTCTCGCAGCACTGGTCGCGGCAATAGTCGTCCTGCGGCGAAATCCGCGGGAAAAGGGCGCAGTAAAAGTACAAGCAAGTCTGCCGCAAAGTCTGGTTCACGTGCTAACTCAAGCCGTGTTTCTCGCAGCGTAGAGCGCGACCCCATTATTGATGAGCGTGCAGCTTCTGATATTTGGGGTATAGTGCTGCTGGCTCTAGGTATTGCTCTGGGGCTTGCGGTAATCTTGACTCAAACGGGCGTTGTTGCAGAATTTATTGCTTCAGGCTTGGGTCTTGTTGTGGGTATCGGTCGTTTCTTCTTGCCCTTTGCGCTTATCGTCATGGGTTTGACCTTCTTCGTTCCTGCGCTTCGCTTTACAGAGACGCGTTTCGCTATTGGCCTAAGTTGTCTTACAATTGCAATCATAGGCTCTTTTGGTCTTGCAGCAGTCAGCACAACAGAAGCCACTCCTTTTGAGGCAGCCACGCTACAGGCTTATGGTGGATATCTAGGCAATGCGCTTGCCTGGGGTCTGCATACCCTGTTGGGAACTGCCATATCCTATGTAATCCTTATAGCCCTTGCAATCATCGGACTTGTTGTAACAGGCATTTCGCTGTCAGGTATTGTTGAGTGGTTGTCAGACTTTCGTGCAGACGTGGCTGAGGAACGTGCCCATAGGGAAGCAGAAAAAGCAGCCCTTACCCCTCGCACAGAAAAAGTAGCTAAGAGTGCCACAGGTGCACTGACAGGTAAACGTAAACGCCCAGCACCAAGCACACTTGATGGGCAGCAGGCAGAGGTAGTCTCGCAAGGAAACTTCGATGATGAACTTACGCAGGTCATTGAAGATAAAAAGGCTGCACGAAAAGCAGCAGCTGCTGCCAAAAAGGCCGAGAAGGCTGCAGCAGATACAGGCGATGAAGATGTTACTCAAGTTATTGATACGCCTGATACTTCGCAACTTAACCAAAACACCACAGCCCCCCGTGCGATGGATGGCTTTGTCTTGCCCACACTTAATCTGCTCAGCAAAAGCAGTCCTGACGACAGTGCGGATTCCCCAGAGGCAGAGGCAATGCAGCAAAAAACAGCTGATGCCTTGGTGGATACACTCCGCGTCTTTGACGTTGAGTCACGTGTTGTCGACTGGATTGTGGGGCCGACCGTTACGCTCTATAAAGTTGAAATCGCAAAGGGTATTCGCCTAAACAAGGTAACGGCACTTGCTAACGACTTATCATTAGCCTTGGCAGCACCGACTTTGCGCATATTGGCACCTATTCCGGGCGAGAGCCTTGTGGGTGTTGAAGTGCCGAACTTAGACCGCTCATCGGTGACTTTGGGAGACATTATTACTCCAGCTGACAGCGCCGATGGTCCATTGACTCTGTTCATGGGTCGTGACATTACGGGTGCAAGCATTGCGCGCAATTTGGCAGGTATGCCGCACTTACTGATTGGTGGTTCAACGGGCTCTGGTAAATCGGTTGCTATTAACACTATGATTATGTCGATTCTGATGCGTGCGACCCCTGCAGAAGTGCGCATGGTCTTGATTGACCCGAAGCGTGTCGAGCTCTCGATGTTTAATGGTTTGCCGCATCTCTATGTACCGGTTGTGACTACGCCTAAAGAGGCAGCATCGGCACTTGCCTGGGCAGTTAATGAGATGGACAGACGCCTTAAGGTGTTGGAAAAAGCTCGCGTTAGAAATATTGGGGAATATAACCAAAGTCTACAAGATGGCAAGCTAGATGAAGCTGCAGAAGAGATGCCCTATCTAGTTATTGTTATTGACGAGTTAGCAGACCTGATGATGGTTTCTGCCAAAGAGGTAGAGTCTTCCATTGTGCGTATTGCACAGTTGGCACGTGCGGCAGGTATTCACTTGATAGTTGCTACCCAACGCCCTGATGCCAATGTTGTGACACCGCTTATTAAAGCAAACATTACCAATCGTGTTGCCTTTAGAACAGCAACTGCTATCGATTCTCGTGTGGTGCTGGATCAGTCAGGGGCCGAGCAGTTAACGGGGCTGGGAGACATGCTCTTCTCAATTCCTGCATGGCCACATCCAAAGCGTGTACAAGGCTGCTATGTGTCAGAGCAAGAAATCGAGGCAGTTGTAGAGAGCATTAAAGAACAGTCAGATGAAGTTGAATATCAAGAAGACATCCTTACTACCTTGACTGCTGGTGCAGCAGGAGGTGGGGGAGCCAGTGCAGGAGAAGACGATCCTTTGCTGTGGGAAGCGGCTGAAATGGTGGTTGCTGCTGGCTTTGGTTCTACCTCTGGCATACAAAGACGCTTTAAAGTTGGCTATTCTCGTGCAGGACGCATCATGGATATGTTACAGTCTAGAGGGGTAGTGGGACCACCAGATGGCTCTAAGCCACGTGAGGTACTGATTGATGCGGACGTTTTGGCACAATTAATGGCACCCGATGGGGAGGAAGACACCTAGGATGACGACTTTGGGCGACATGCTCATTGAAGCCAGGAAAAATGCTGGACTGTCTGCCCATGAAATGGCACAGCGTACTCGTATTATGCTTGCCGCAATCTACAACCTTGAAGACGATAATCATTCCGCATTGCCTGCTGCAGGCTATGTGCGGGGTTATATCCTTAGCTATTGCAAGATTTGTGACGTAGACCCTACTCCTTACTTGAAGCAGTATGAAATTCAATCGGGAAACAATAGGCGTGATGCCATTACTGAACCCAGCTATAGTGGTGGATTTGATTCGCAAAAACCAGAGCATGAAATGAATTGGAAGATAGCTGCCATTGTTGCTTTGGTAATTGTACTTATTGCAGGTGGACTTATACTGATTAATCGAAGTGGAAACAACTCAGAGCCAGAAGTAAATCCAATGCCTGTAGTGTTAAGCCCAGATGAGGCAGGGGACGAATTTGACCAAGAGAACGAAAGTGAAGAAGAGCAAGCTTTGACACCCTTCTCCTTCACCATTGCAGCCCTTGAAGGACGTGCTAGTGAAGTCCGCATTGTAATTGATGGCGACGAAGCTTTTAATGCTTCACTTACTAGCGGCAATGAAGAAAGCTTTGATAGGGTACGAAGAGCAGAACTTGAGATTGCCAATCCAGAAAACGTTATACTTTCTCGTGGTGAAGACAATATTCCCATTCCTGACAGTGGTGTACTGACCTTGGTTGCACCTGAAGAATAAGGAGCAGTCATTTGAATATCAAGCAAGCATTCGCAAAGATTAAGCCTGCGCGAAATTATGAAGTTTTGACCCATCCTGACCCCATACTATCCCAAAAGAGTACAGAGATTGACTTTGCCTCTGTGGAGGACAGAACAGAACTTGATCAGTTGGTTCCTGCCCTGATTGACACAATGCGCAAGGAGAAGGGTGCTGGCCTAGCTGCGATTCAAGTTGGTATCCCAAGACGAGTCTTTGTCTATGATGATGAAGGGAAAAGTGCAACTGGTGCATCGGTCTTAGTTAATCCCCGCATTACTTATCGCAGTGACGAAAGTATTGAAGATGAAGAAGGATGCCTGTCGTTTCCTGCCCTGTATGCTTCTGTTGGCCGGTCAGAGAAGGTTATTGTTGAGGGTTACAATTTGACAGGAGCCGCTGTGACTGTTGAGGCTGAAGGTTTTCTTGCACGAGTCTTCCAGCATGAGATTGACCATTTAGACGGGGTTACTTTTGTAGATAGACTGGATGAGGACGGCAAGAAATTGGCTCTAAGGGAATACTTTGACTTGCGC
>WQVS01000029.1 GCA_009785705.1 Coriobacteriia bacterium | reverse complement strand
GAGACACCAGAAAAAGGGTCGTAAACTGGGCACCGATGCTTCGCACACAAAGGCGATGCGTCGTTCTCTGACTACTTCCTTGTTGCGCAATGATCGCATCAAGACCACAGAGACTCGTGCTAAAGAGATTCGTCCTGACGTAGATAAAGTAATCACTTGGGCAAAGAAGGGTGACGTACATAGTCGCCGTCTAGCAATAGCTGCCCTAGGTGACAAAGAAGTTGTGGCAAAGGTATTCAGCGAAGTAGAGCGCTTCGAAGGTCGCAGTGGCGGCTATACGCGCATCTTGAAGCTGGGGCCGCGTAAGGGGGATGCAGCTCCGATGGTTATTATGGAGCTTGTAGACTAGAAGCGCACCAGACACCGCATCTTTGCGTCGAGTTTTCAAAAAGGGGAAATCCACGTAGTTACTACGCTAGGATTTCCCCTTTTCTTATTCAAAGAGTTTCATTTGGCCGCTGTTGTCGTAGTGTGCTGCAGCTGACTGCATCTTATAGCTTCCTATTAGTCCAGGGGAGAGAATTTCCGTTAGCAGGTCACTGAATATTTCTGGGTTAAGCACTAGTGAGGCTACCACTAGAAATTCTAGTGGAGGTGAATGGACTCCACTCTCATAGCGATAGATACTTCTGGCTGAATGGTGGACTCCGCAGCGCCTGCGTATCACTCTTGAGAGCTGGCTAGGAGAAAGACATGCTTCGATTCGTGCCTTTCTTAGAATTCTTCCAAATCGTTTTGCGATACAGCAACCATTTATGCGTTGATTTAGCGTACACGTGCACCCGTGAAAATCTTGCTGCTCATCCATCGTGTGGCGATCCCTTCGGTGGAGACTAAGAGTAAACACACCCCATATTTCTCCCTATAGTTTTCATAGTTCCAACATAAATAAAAAAGCACGCAGACTAGAATACTACGGATTTAGCTATAATCATAGAAAAATTTCGTGACAATTTTGTCAATTGGGATTATTTTACTTGTAGATTTGTGGAGATAGCTGCACAATACGGGGCGATAAGTGTTGATGCAATATGATGACCCCCATTGCATTGGCATTATATTTGAGGAGAAAGAGCAGCTCTCGTGCATCGGGTGCTGCTCTTTCACTTTGAACACATTTGTTATACTAAGACTTCGATTTTAAGGGGAATATTCTATATGATTATCGCTATTGATGGGCCTGCTGGCTCTGGAAAATCTAGTGTTGCACGCTCTGTCGCACTGCGCATGAACTTTCACTATCTGGACACAGGTGCTATGTATCGTGCCGTAGCTGTTGGTGCCATGCAGCGCGACATCGACCTTCGTGACGGAGTAGCTCTGCGTGAGTTTAGTAAGTCGCGTACAATCCGCTTTGCTTACGAAGAGGGAGAAGTCCTTCCTTCACGCGTCTATTTTGGGGACGAAGAAATGACTGACCACATTAGGACTCCGCAGGTGGATGGGGCTGTGAGCCTTGTTGCGGGATGCCCTGAGCTTCGTGGTGACATGCTAGCGAAGCAACGCATGCTTGGCAGCAAGGGCAACTACGTTGTAGAAGGTCGTGACATTGGGTCAGTTGTTTTTCCTAATGCGGCACTGAAGATATTTCTGACGGCATGTGTTGAAGAGCGCGCTAGACGACGCAGCTTTCAAAATGAAGCAAGAGGCTTACCCAGTGACTTTGAAAAGACTTTGCAGGCACTTAAAGACCGCGATGAAAGAGACTTTAACCGCGAGATAGCACCCTTAGTAGTTGCAGAAGATGCCGTTGAGCTAGACACGACAAATATGAACGAAGAAGAGGTCATTCAAGCAATTGTTGACCTTGCTACAGAAGTGCGTGACAGGGTATGTGGTCCAGATGGTGGCGCAGATGATGACAACTGCAAGGGACTTCCTGAAATTGGTGATGAGTACGCATGAGTGAACAGACTCTGCCTGACAATGGCTCTGCCTCTCAAGGTGAGCAGTCTAAGGATGCTCAAGCTCAAAAGAGTCAACCCAGTGCTGCCCCAGCAAAAAAAGAGCCAAGGCACACTAGATTTCGTCAGTATCACTTGGTTAATGCTGGCAAAAAAGATGAGCCTAAATGGCGCTTGAACAGCTTTTGTCGTTTTTTGGCAGCCATTATACTGATACCTTTGTTTCGGGTGCGCGTGACAGGCACAGAGAACATTTCACAAGAGCCATGCCTACTCTGTCCCAATCACGTAAGTTATCTTGATGGTCTTGTGCTCCTTGCATTGAGCAGGCGCTATAAGATGCCCTTGCGCTTCCTAGGAAAGCGCGAATTGTGGAACAGTAAGTTTCTTGCCTGGGTTTTAGATTCTGCGGGAGTATTTCCCATTTCGCCAGATGCAGCAGACCTTGATACCTTGCGCCTTGCTTCACGCTCTCTTAAGGCGGGAGATAGCGTAGCGATTTTCCCTGAGGGTACACGGGTGCGCAATGAAGACATGCAGACAGATAAAGACCGTGCCTTAGGTGCGGCTTTTGGCGGTGCTGCTTGGTTGGCTATTCGCAATAACGTGCCTGCGATTCCTGTGGCAATTGCTGGGACAGAACTTGTCCGACCTGAAGGCATGAAGCTGGCACGCCTTCCTCGTGTTGTGGTTCGCTTTGGGGAACCTCTGGTGCCAGATGAAGTTGTCCCGAGTGACGAATACAAACGAAAAGAGCGTATAGCAAAGCTAACAGAGCTCATTATGGACGGTCTTGCTCAATCTCTTGAAACCGCGCGAACAGAAAGGTAGGGAGGACTTCAATATGGAAATCCACGTTGCCCGTCCGGCGGGAACTTGCTATGGTGTTGAACGTGCCTTGAAGTTGGCACGTGAGGCTGCCCGTAAAGCAAAGGGCGCACCCGTCGCAAGCCTAGGAGAGCTTATTCATAACCCGCAGGCAGTTGATGGTCTGCGCTTGATTGGCGTTGATGTTGTTTCTGACCTTGAAGACTTGAAGTCTTCCTGTGAGAAGGTTGAAAGCACCCTTATAATTCGCAGTCACGGTGTTGCGCCCAGTGTCATAGAGGACGCAGAGGCGCGTGGCGTGCAGGTTGTAGATGCTACTTGCCCTCACGTTGCGCGCGTGCAAGAAGCCGCTGAGAAGCTAGCAGATGAAGGTTTTACCGTACTGATTGTGGGGGAGCCTGACCATCCTGAAGTCTTTGGTATTCATGCTCGCGCTGGAGAAAAGTCCCACGTTGTTACCGGAGCCTCGGACTTGCCTGCCATTGAAGACTTAAACAATGAGCGCGTAGGGGTTGTTATTCAGACCACACAAACTGCAGATGCCCTAAATGAAGTTGTTGAAGAGCTGCGTGACAAGGTTGAAGAGCTGCGTGTGGTAAATACTATCTGTAGTGCAACGACGCGTAGGCAACAGGCTGCTGAAGCCCTAGCGCATAAAGTTGACGTCATGATAGTTGTTGGAGGCCACAATAGCGGCAATACACGTAGACTCTATGAAATCAGTAAAGAGTTTTGTCCGCGTAGTTACCACATTGAGACAAGTGCAGAGCTTGAAGATGCTTGGTTTGCGGGGGCTGAAAAAGTGGGTATTACTGCAGGAGCATCGACTCCAGAAGATCAGCTACAAAGTGTTGTTGCACGAATAAGCAAAATAGATGACGAAGTTGAACAAAATGACTAAAGCTGCTGCGCGTATAGATAAGATAGAATCAAATTCTCCAGCGGAAGCTGCCGGAATAAAGGCAGGGGAGTACATCCATGCCATCAACGGAGAAGCTGTCTCTGACTACATTGATTGGATGTGGGAAAGTGATGGCCCAGAATTAGAGCTTGAAGTTTCGGGCAGTGCGGATGTGAGCGATGCTGCTAGTGATCTGCGCACCGTTTTGCTGCAGCGCGAAAGCCTACAAGACGGCTGGGGCATTGTCTTCGATGACCTTATCTATGACGGCGTGCGTAGCTGTGAGAACGACTGTGTGTTCTGCTTTATGAAGCAATTGCCAGCAACAGCGCGCAAAACTCTTTGTTTGCGCGATGATGACTATCGACTCTCTTTTCTGCAGGGTAATTTTATTACACTAACTAACCTAAAGGATGCAGATAAACAGCGCATTATCGAGCAGCGCATTAGTCCACTGCGACTGTCTTTTCATGCAGCGGACGAAAAGGTACGTCAGCAGCTTATAGGCAAGAATCAAGCAGCAGCCTTAAAGAACTTCGATGAGCTTATTGAAGCAGGCATTGACTTTCATGTTCAAATTGTTCTTGTGCCAGGAGTAAACGATGGGGATGTCCTCGAGGAAACTCTGGACTATCTCAAGGATTCAAAGCGCTTACCTCATGTATTGAGTGTTGGCATTGTTCCTGTGGCTTTTACCCAATATGCGCCACAAAGACTTAAGGAAGTGCTGAATTCTGCAAGCATGGTTCCTGCAGATAGAGAAGAGTGGGCAAAGTCTGTTATAGACCAGGTTCAAAAGCATCAATTTAAAGAGTTCGAAGAGCGTGAACTGACCTGGGTCTATCTGGCAGACGAGTTCTACATTCACGCGCATGCCCCCTTTCCACTGCCCGAATACTATGATGGGTTCCCTCAGCTAGAAAACGGCATTGGTATGGTGCTGAACTTCATCACCGATATCCGCGACAATGTTGAGGATTTGCAGTCTGCCATAGCACTACTTCCTCAGGCTGAAATGGGGAATGCTCAGACGAGTGCAGAAGCTCTTACTATTGTCTGCGGGGAATTGCTTACACAAACTTGGCTCGGAGTCTTGGGTGGTATTCAAGCAGGCGGAAAGCTGCGACTTCTGCCTGTTAAGAACCGCTACTTTGGGGGCAATGTCAGTGTGACAGGACTGCTGACTGGTGCTGATATTTTACGTGCAGTAAAGCTAGACAGTGATTATCTTCTGGAAGACCTGCAAAAGCTTGAGGAGAACGGCAGGAAAGACGATGAAGCGCGCGAAGGGTATTGCGCAAGTCGTGCCGACCTTGCTAAGAAACATCTCTATTTGATTCCTGACTGCATCTTCAATGACGATGCTGTGACCTTAGATGACTACACTGCCGACCAACTTATCAAAGAGGCTGTGGAACAATCAGTCCGCATTAAATTTTACGAAACTAATGCAGCAGGACTTGCTGCAGATATTCGCGTCCATGCTAAAGAATGGGCGAAGGAGCTGAAATCTGATGCCTAGAGAAGTATTGCCCGTTATAGCAATTGTGGGACGCCCCAATGTGGGTAAGTCTAGTTTTGTTAACCGTATTAGTGGGCGTGGCGACGCCATCGTTCATGGCGAGCGTGGTGTAACACGCGACCGCAGTTATCATGAGGCTGACTGGGCGGGAACTTCCTTTATCTTGATTGATACGGGTGGTATCGAGATGGCGCGCGATGATGTTTTTCAGGCAGGCATTCGCACTCAGGCTGAAGTTGCCATGGAACAAGCAGATGCGATTATTTTTCTTGTAGACGGGCAAACAGGACTTACTGCAGATGATGAATCGTTGGCAAGGTTGCTTAAGCGAACAAAGAAGCCCGTCTTTCTTGCAGTAAATAAAGTGGACGATCCCACCAGTGAGCGCGAAACCTATGAGTTCTGGAATCTGGGACTAGGAGAGCCCTATCCTGTGTCTGCAACTCATGGCACGGGCACTGGTGACCTTTTTGATGAGATTGTTGCTGCCTTACCTAAGTCTGACACGATAGGGACAGTGGCAGGTGACGGGCAGTCTTCTGCAGCTGGCACGAGTACGGCACATGCAGATGCCGATGACCTTTACGATGATTCTGGCGATTTCGCTGAAGACTACTTTGATGATTTAGACGAAGACGAGAAAAGACGTGTCAGTCGCAGGCCAGTATTTAACGACGATGACCCTATCAAGGTGGCCGTTATCGGTAGACCCAATGCAGGAAAATCATCCCTGACTAACCGACTTTCAAATATGGACCGCTCCATCGTTTCTGAAGTAGCCGGAACAACACGAGATGCTATTGATACGGACTTCAACTACAAAGGGCGTGAGATTACCTTAGTAGACACTGCGGGCATTAGGCGCAAAGCGGTCATCGATTCAGATGTAGAATACTACGGATTCGTGCGCGCTATGCGTGCCATTGACCGTGCAGATGTTACCTTGCTGGTGATTGATGCAGAGGTTGGGCTGACTGACCAAGACCAGCGTATTGCGTCTTACGCGCAAGAGCGTGGTCGTGCCATAGTGGTCTTGCTGAACAAGTGGGACCTTATGAAGCAGGAATCTGCTGAGTTGGCTGATGAGGCTGAAAGAGCACGCAAGATTCTTATGGATCGCATCGAAGACCGCCTGGGGTTTATCTCCTGGGCGCCTGTGTTGCGGGTTAGTGCAAAAAGCGGCCGCGGCCTTGACCGTATCCTAGATGCTGTACTTACTGTTTTTGGGAACTATCGTGTCCAGTATTCAACCTCAAGCCTTAATCGTTTCTTGACGGAGTTGCGCCAGTTTGGGCATACGGTTAGCAGAGGACCACAGAAACTTAGTATCAAGTATATGGCACAGACACACTATGAACCGCCAGGCTTTACCTTCTTTTGCAATCATCCAAACTTAGTTGATGACAGCTATCAGCGCTATCTGGAAAATCGTCTGCGCGAGCACTTTGAGCTGTCAGGAACCCCCGTTATCATGAAATTTAAGCGCAAGACCTAAAGAAGAGTACAATTCTTGTGCTAAAGTTTTCTGGTAGAAATTGGCTATTGGGTTGCGCATTACCTTGCGTGCGTCATTTTTCGTCTAAAGAGGAGCATGTCCATTCATGGATTTTATTGTTGAGTCACTCGTAAGTTTGCCTTTGTGGGCTACCTTTGCGTGTGTTAGCTTATTTGCCTATCTGTTTGGAGCCATACCCTTCTCTCTCATGATAGGTAAAGCCTTGTTTGGGGTAAATTTGCGCACAGAAGGATCAGGTAATCTGGGTGCGACAAATACTTTTCGTGTTCTGGGTGCGAAGGCAGGAATTGGCATATTGCTGTTGGATATGGCAAAGGGAGCCTTGCCTGTGCTTGTGGCACGCTCAATAGCAGCGACGGTAAACCTTAGTCCAGATGCGACCGCATGGCTCCTTATTGCCTCTGCGCTTGCAGCTGTCATAGGGCATACGGCTTCTCCCTATATTGGATTTCGCGGCGGAAAGGGAGCAGCGACTTCTGCTGGAGTAATGCTTGCTTTACTTCCCTGGGTATTTCTTGCCTCCGCTGTAGTCTTTTTTGCAGTTCTAGCTGCCACACGCTACGTATCTGTGGCAACCATTGTGACAGCGCTTGCCTTTCCGATAAGTACTGCTCTGATATATCAGAGCTTGCCTTTCACCCTTTTCGCATTAGTGATTGGTATTATTGTTCCTGTACTTCATCACGCAAACATCAAGAGGTTACGTGAAGGCACAGAACCTCGTTTTTCTTGGAGTGATCGAGGAAAACGAAGTACAAAGAGAACACCAGAAGGAGAGTAGCACGATGGCAAAAATATGTGTTGTTGGAGCAGGCTCATGGGGTATGGCGGTTGCTTGGCTGCTTGATGGCAAAGGTCATGATGTCAGAATGTGGGCGCGTGAGCCAGAGATTGCTGATGCAATTAATAATACAGGTAGAAATCCTGTCTATTTGCCGAAGGTGAAATTCAGTGACCGCATATCTGCAAGTTCTGATATGAATTCTGTGCTAAAAGGTGCGGAGGCTGTAGTTATGGTAACGCCTAGCATTGGCGTACGTGCAATTGCTGAAGAAATGGCAGGTACTTTAGCAAAGGACATCCCCATCATCATCTTAAGCAAGGGATTAGAAGCCGGAACTCATCTTTTGATGACAGATATACTTGAAGAAGTTTTGGGCAATCCTGAAAGAATTGCTGCCCTGTCTGGTCCAAATCATGCCGAGGAAGTAAGTAAGGCAGTACCCTCTGCCACAGTTGTTGCGGCGAACAACGAAGAGATTGCAAACTACTTCCAAGAATTGTTCTCTACACCCTTTTTCCGTGTATACACCAATAGCGATTTGATTGGTGTTGAGTTGTGTGGGGCGGGGAAGAACATCATTGCCATTGCCTGTGGTATGTGTGATGGTTTAGGTTTAGGCGATAACGCTAAAGCATCTCTTATGACACGCGGGCTTGCAGAACTTGTACGCCTAGGAGAAGCGATTGGCGCTGATACTGACACTTTCCGCGGACTTGCGGGTATGGGTGACCTTATTGTGACCTGCACATCAAAGCACTCGCGAAATAGGTCGCTCGGTGAAGGGATTGCCCGTGGTGATACTTTGGAGGGCTACCAAAAACGCACAAGGATGGTAGTTGAAGGTGCAGTAGCTTGTAATAGTATCTATGAACTGGCAAAAAGTCGTGGCATTGAAGTACCCATAACACAACTCATTTATGAAATCCTTTACGAAGACTTGAGTTTGGAACAGGGAATGTCAAGGTTGATGGGAAGACCGCTCTGTTCCGAATAAGCGCACACCAGATATCCAATCTCAGCACTAATCTTGAACATCTGAAGCCTACCTGGGCAGGCTGAGTGTGCTATACTACCTTGTTGCGTGTTCGTGTGTCTGGTCGGAAACCACTCACGTTTTAGCGAAGCACGATTTCATTACATAAGGAGATTTTTACATGAGGTCCGGGATTCATCCAGATTACAAAGTTACTGAATACACTTGCTCTTGCGGCAGTGTTTTTGAAAGCCACTCAACAAAGGGTGGAGCTGTGCGCCTAGAGCTTTGCAATAAGTGTCACCCCTTCTTCACTGGTACGCAGAAGTTTGTTGACACCGGTGGACGTGTTCAGCGCTTTGCTGACAAGTTTGGTGCTGCTGCGGCTGCTACGCTTGAGAAAGAAAAAGCTGCTGCTGAAGCACGCCGTGAAGAAGCAGAAAAAGAAGCTGCTGCTAAAGCTGCTGCTCGTGCAGAAAAAGAAGCTGCTAAGGCTGCTCGCGCTGCAGAATTTGAGAAGGCTGCTCCTGCAAAAGAAGAAGCCGCTGAAGAAGCTCCAGCCGAAGAGGCTGCTGCAGAGGAAGCCCCTGCCGCTGAAGCTGCAGAAGAAAGCAAAGAAGCTTAATTTCACTTTTGTACGCCACACTCTCGATTCCTGTGCAGTACCTGTATGGGAGTCGAGAGTTTTTGTTTTATAGGAGCATGCATGCATATCAAGCTACTTTTTCACACGCCTGACCCAGAGCGCGCAATTGCTGCCGCTGCACGTCTTTGTTATGCAAGGGTGGGAGCCTCTGAACTCATGGACACCATGGAAGATGCAGAGATTAAGCGTATTCTTAAAATCATCATGGGTAGTGGTCACTTAGCTGCGTTAGAGCACATTAGCTACACCTTTGCTATCGATGGTGTATCGCGTGCGATGACCCATCAGTTGGTGCGCCATCGCTTGGCTAGTTATAACCAGCAGTCACAGCGTTATGTTAGCTATGATGATGAGCCCGTGTTTATTATTCCTCCAAAGGTACGCGAAGCTGGGGGAGAAGCAGAGGCTGCCTATACTAAGCACTGCAAAGAATCTTTTGAGTCCTATCGTGATCTAATTGATAAGGGTGTACATAAAGAGGATGCGCGCTACTTGCTGCCCAATGCTATGGAAACTAAAATTGTGGTAACTATGAATACGCGTGAACTGCTGCACTTTTTCAGTTTACGCTGTTGTCGCAGAGCTCAATGGGAAATCCGTGAGGCTGCAGACAAAATGCTTGAATTAGTAACACCTACAGCACCCTACATTTTTGCTGATGCAGGTGCCGCTTGCCGCAGAACCTTCTGCCCAGAAGGCAGTATGGCCTGCGGAAATCCCTTCCCGCGCGTATTTCGCGATGAACTTTAACTTTAAAGGTGGAAACAGCTATGAGTGATGGACAGACTCCTAAAGATGCCCCTACCTTTGATGGTGTTACAGGCTATACGCCCATGCCTATTGGGGGGCAAGCAGTATTAGAGGGTGTCATGATGCGCGGCAAAAAGGTTTGGGCTGTTGCTGCGCGTGATGAGCAGGGTGAGATTCATGTTGAGCAACATCCACTAAAGAGCGCGAACTCGAACAAAAAATGGCCAAAGTGGCCCATTATTAGAGGTATCGTAACTCTAGGACAAAGCTTGGTTCTGGGCACAAAGTCCTTGAATATTTCTGCTAAGATTGCAGGTCTTGAAGAAGAAGTTGAAGGCAAAGAGCGTCAATCTGCTATGACGGCAGGAATGATTGCTACTTCGGTAGCTCTAGGTATTGCACTGGCAGTAGCTATCTTTATCTTGTTGCCCAGTTTTCTGACGCAATTGATATTGGGCGGCGCAGCAGAGGGGCGTTTTGTATGGGACCTTCTGTATGGTGCCCTCAGTCTCATCATTTTTCTAGCATACGTTTACGCCATTAGCCTTCTTCCCGATATCAAAAGAGTTTTCCAGTTCCATGGGGCTGAACATAAGGTAATTCAGGTGGTAGAAAATGCTGAACCACTGACAGTAGAGTCTGCAAGAAAGTACGATACCTTGCATACACGCTGCGGCACTGCCTTCCTCATTATGGTTATGGCATTGGCGATTTTGGTATTTGCTTTGGTGCCCGTAGATGGCATAGCCACTGTACTAGGCATTACCACTGACACCCCGATGTATGAAGCAGTAATCTTTATTGTTCGCATCGCTAGCCGCCTCTTGTTGCTACCTCTTGTCGCAGGGCTTGCCTACGAGATAACCGTAAAATGGGCATCGAAAAATACACACCTAGGCATAGTGAAGCTTATTATGTGGCCAGGACTGCAGATGCAGCGTCTAACCACAGGTGAGCCTGATGACGATATGCTTGAAGTGGCTATCGCAGCTACCAGAGCAGTGCTGGCAGCAGAGCAGGGCATGATTGAGCCAGAGCAAGAAGAAGCCGAAGAGCTTAATCCAGAGGATGCTACGGATAACGAAGTTGAGGTACCGAGCGAAGAGCGAGATAAGGTTCTCTTGCCACACTTGAACCCTCAACCAGTTCCCAGCGGCGCCTAAAACTGCCCCGCTTTGATCTCTGTTTCGGGTACAATTACAGCATGTTGCTTGCAGTAGACATAGGGAATACCCAGACAGTACTGGGACTTTTTGAAGGTGTGCAGTTGCGTCACACCTGGCGTCTTGACAGCAGCACTGCGCGCACTAGTGATGAAATTAAGGCTATTGTCACTCAACTTTTTTTTGAGGCGCAAAAACAAGCACAGACCCCCTTTAACATCAATCAAGTGGTTATAGCGAGCGTAGTTCCTGCGCTTACACAAATTTGGGCAGAGCTTGCCCAGAACATGAGCTATCTAAGCAGTGTCCCTAAGCCCATCGTAGTAGATGCAAATATTATGCGCCGTTACAGCAAGGGCATCGTTAACCCAGCAGAAGTTGGAGCAGACCGCATTGCTAATGCTGTTGCAGCAAAGATGCTTTATGGTTCACCTGCGATAGTAGTTGACTTTGGCACAGCTACCAATATTGATGTTATTGACGAGCAAGGTTTCTACATCGGCGGAATTATTTCTCCTGGGATACAGACTTCGGCAGAAGCGTTGTTTCGCAATGCTGCACGCTTGCCTGTCATTGACTTAGAGCTACCAGACAAGATTCTAGGAACTACGACAAAGACTGCGGTTCAGTCGGGACTTCTGTGTGGCGAAGCAGCAAAGGTTGAGGCGCTTATTAGCGCACTAAAGCGGGAGAATCCTATTCTTGCCGGAACTGAAGTTCCTGTGATTGCTACAGGTGGACTGGCTCCGCGTATATTGCAGATAACTACCCGAATTACTCATCATGACCCTGACCTTACCTTGAAGGGTTTGTACCTTATTGCAGCTCTGCAGTTTAGAGGGCAAGCCTCATGAGCGAGATGATTCGTATAGGAAGCAAGGTCATTTCACGTGACAAGCTTTACGGTGCTATTGACCAGTTATTGCTAGACCGGTCAAGAGGAGCAACACAGGCAGAGGTAGCCCATGCCGCTGGCGTGTCGCGCAGCTTTGTGTCTAATCTTGAATCTTTGGGTGAAGTGCGCCATGGTGCGCGCATTGCTCTAGTTGCCTTTCCTGTGGCCAATGGAGACGAATTGCGCGTGCTGGTAGAAGAGTTCTCTTTAGACTTCGCTTTGATTTTTTCTCAGGACGAACGTTCCCGCGCAGAATCTGGTAATACGGGAGATATGCTAAATCAACTTCTTGATACCTTGGTAGAACTGAATAACTACTCAGCGGTTGTTGTGCTGGCCAGTGATTGGCGTGTACAGACTATGAAGCGCTTGCTGGACTCAGATGTAATAGGGATTGAACTAGGTGTCTCACCTTTGCAAAGTGATGTCAGGGTAGATATTGAACATTTGCGAGAAGTCCTTTCTGGGGTTGTTGAGAGTACTCGTGATGAACAGCAACAACAACAGCCACCCAGAGGAGGCGGCCGCATGAGTGAGCGCGGCCAGCGTGTCAGAAAGGCGTGGGACCAATTAAGGCGCCATTAGACACGGTGGATGCACTAGACGGTGAGACTGAAATATCCGCAACTCATCAGACGCAGCCCTCAAATCAGTCAACAACACCATCAGTGACATCTCAAAAATCTGTAGTAAGCATTTCACTGGGTTCGTCTGTTCGAGACCATCAGACCGAAGTCCAGTTAGGTGACAAGCACTTCTTAGTGCGGCGCGAGGGGACTGATGGCGACCTTGATCTCTTGAAACAGCGTCTCACAGAGCTTGATGCTGATTCGTCCGTTGCAGCCATTGGCCTTGGGGGTACAGATCTCTTCCTCAATGCTGCTGACCGCACTTACTGGCTTCGCGAAACAAAGCCGCTAGCAAAATTGGTGCGCAACAAGGCATTGGTTGATGGCTCTGGCTTCAAGGGAGCGGTAGAGGCTGACACTGTCCGTTATTTGCGCGACGATCTTGATTTAGACCTGCAGGACAAAAGAGTGCTTATAACCTCTGCGGTAGACCGCTGGGGACTAGGGATGGCCTTCTATGAGGCAGGAATAGATACTGATTTTGCAGACCTCTTTTACATATTGGGTCTGCGTAAAATTATTCGTAACAAAAAGACTTTAACTCGGGTCGTGCGCCTAGCAGCACCTATTGCAGTAAACTTGCCTTTCGCATGGCTTTATCCGTCAGGCTCTGACCATACCTTAGAGCCAAAGAGGCATCCCTGGACGGATAAGCTTTACTATGATTATGACATCATAGCGGGGGACTATAAGTACATCTCAAAGTACATGCCCTCCGACCTTAAGGGCACCTGGGTTATCACCAATACCACAACTGCAGCAGACATAGAGTTCCTGCGTTCGCGTGGGGTGAGTAAGCTTATCACCACAACTCCACGTCTTAATGGGCGCACCTTTGGCACTAACGTGATGGAGGCTCTTTTAATAGCAGCAGCTGGAGAGAATAGAGCATTGAATCCTCAGCAGTATCTAGCCTTACTGGCAGAGCATGACCTGCGCCCCAGCTCCCAAGAATTGTAATCAGAGCACAGTGGGTTTCAGACTCCACATTTCATTACTTAGCGCTTGTTAAAAGATTATATCTTTTGAGGCTGATGTCGACTTTAGCTAAGGTGTTTGAGGAAGAGTTTTACCAAGTGGGAGTGGTTTACTCTTTTGTTTAGTACGGTGTAGATTTTTCTGTGGGGAACTCTTTTTTCGCAGTGCAGTTTAATGATTTGTCCTTGCTTTATGGCGTCACGAGCTGCTAATTCAGATACTATTGAGATGCCTAAGCCATTTGCCACTGAATTGATGACACTCTGAGTGTTGCCCATGCTGACGCAGGAT
>WQVS01000028.1 GCA_009785705.1 Coriobacteriia bacterium | reverse complement strand
GAGCAGGAAGTGCTGCAATACCAAGTAATACAAAAGATCTGGCGACATTTCGCAACCGACAAGAAATATCGGCTACTACCACAGTGCCCAACGGACAAGTCAATCTCTTTGCTGTGTGGAAACCGCGCTAGGCCTCCTTGCAGATAGTGGCTGGTGTACAAGGTTACGGATGACCTTAGGTTATTATGGCTTGTGTGAACAATTGGCCTCGCAGGCGTAATTTGAGTAACTAAAGGTTACAATTTGTATATTTGTAGGGATGCCCTATATACTTAAGAGTTGCAAATGTACAGGCACAAGTCAATTAGAGTGCGGGAAGGTATCATACTTGCTCACCATCATAAGAGAGCATAAAGGCTTCTGGCCACAGATTTGGAAGCTTGCTAGACTAGAATTAAAGAAGCGATTCAAGGGCTCACTGCTGGGCTCTGCATGGGCGATTTTAACCCCTGTCTTAATGCTGCTCATGTTTTGGTTTGCCTTTACCATCGGGTTGCGTGTCCGTAGCGATATCGATGGAGTGTCCTTCTTTCTCTTTTTAATGGCAGGGCTTGTGCCCTGGTTCTTTATCCGTGACATGATTAACAAGGGCTCAAAAAGCATTCGTAGCAATAAGCAATACGTTACGAAAATTAATTTCCCCGTGTCGACCATATGCACCTTTTCGGGCCTTTCTTACTTTATGGTGCACTTGTTATTGCTCGGATCTATGATCATATATCTGGCAGTAGCGGGCTATGCTCCGACAGTGTACAATCTGCAGATTTTTTTCTATGCACCTTTAATGTTCCTGTTTTTCCTGGCTCTTAGTTGGAGTACGGCAACCTGGTCCGTTTTTAGTAAGGATTTACAGAACTTGATTAGTTCGCTTATGACAGCGGTTTTCTGGCTATCAGGCATTCTGTGGAATAGCTATACCCTAGAGATTGAATGGCTGCGAAAGCTTATGCTCTTTAATCCCGTTACCTATATCGTGAATGGATACAGAAAGACTTTTCTCTACAATGAGTGGTTTTGGGAGAATCCTCTTGAGACAGGAGTTTTTCTGGGAATGCTTTTACTCGTAGTGGCCTTTGGTGCTTATAACTATACGCGCTTGCGAAAAGATATGGCGGACGTACTGTAATGGCAGACGCACACACAGAGAGTCCCCTTGCAATTCGCTTCCAGAATGTTTCAAAAGAGTACATTCTGTATGCCTCTGACAGAGAGCGGTTCATTTCGCTTTTTTACAAGAGATCAGGCCTCAAAAAGCGCAAAGCACTTGATGATGTTTCTTTTGAGGTTCGTCGTGGCGAATCTGTTGGGGTCATTGGTAAAAACGGAGCGGGAAAATCAACTCTGCTGAAGATAGTCACAGGTGTAACCTTTCCGACGGACGGAGATGCAGTTGTCAATGGCAATGTTGCGGCTCTACTAGAATTAACCGCTGGATTTTCTGCAGAAATGACGGGTAGAGAGAACATTTATTTAAAAGGCTATATACTAGGCTACTCAAAAGAAGAAGTGCAGCGAATGGAGGACAAGATTGTTGATTTTGCTGAGCTGGATGAATACATTGATCAGCCATTGCGGACTTATTCTAGTGGTATGAGAATGCGCTTGGGCTTTGCTATTAACATCAATTCTAATCCAGAAATTTTAGTAGTTGATGAGGCTCTGAGTGTGGGAGATGCAGATTTTCGCAAGAAGTGTAGCGTAAAGATTAAGGAGCTGGTAGCAGAAAAAGGTATAACGGTGCTGTTTGTTAGCCACTCAATGGGCAGTGTGAAAGATTTGTGTGATCGCGTCTTGTATATTAAAAAGGGCAAGCTCGTTTACGACGGAGACGTCACAAAAGCCATCGCAAAATATTCGAAAAGCAAAAAGTAAAGACTAAGAGTAGGAATCTGAATATGAACAGCACAGACGAACAGCGACCCACAGTCTATATTGCAATGTCGGCGGATGTCATTCACGCGGGACATATGAATGTCGTTGAAGCGGGACGCCAGTATGGTGATATCGTTATTGGACTACTTTCTGACGAGGCTATTGCCAGCTATAAACGTATGCCGCTTTTAAGCTATGATGAGCGCGAAAAGATCTTTACTAACCTTAAGGGTGTAGTTAAGGTAGTGCGCCAAAACACCCTAGACTACACGCAAAACCTTGAAGAACTCCGCCCCAATTATGTTGTTCATGGCGATGACTGGCGTAGTGGAATCCAAAGCGAAGTGCGCGAGAAAGTTATCGAAACGCTAGATCAATGGGGCGGAACGCTTATAGAGATTCCCTATACTTCTGGTATTTCGTGTACAAATTTAGAGAAAAAGCTTCGCATGACAACGAGCACGCCTGATAAAAGACGTGCAGCTTTGCGCGAATTGCTCAAATTGAAGAAATCCATCAGAGTAATGGAAGCCTCAAATGGACTAACGGGTATTTTGGTTGAAGAGACTAGCATCGAGGATGCTGGTGGTCAGCAAGTCAAAGAATTCGACGCAATGTGGATTAGTAGCTTGTGCGACTCTTCCTGGAAAGGTAAGCCAGACATTGAACTGGTTGACCTAACTAGTCGCATCAATACTATAAACGAAATCATGGAAGTGACCTCAAAGCCCATCATTCTTGATGGCGATACGGGGGGCAAGGTTGAACACTTTGTGTTTAATGTGCGCACCCTAGAGCGCCTAGGAGTCTCAGCAATCATTGTTGAAGATAAGCGAGGACTAAAGCAGAATTCCCTCTTTGGCACAGATGTTGAGCAGACACTAGAAGATCCGCAAGAGTTTGCCCATAAAATCAGGTCAGGCAAGCAAGCTCAAGTTACCCGGGACTTTATGATTTTCGCTCGTCTTGAGAGTCTCATTGCAGGGCAAGGTGTAGATGATGCTCTAATGCGTGCGGAGGTTTATATCGATGCGGGTGCTGATGGAATCATGATTCACAGCAAACACAAGGATGGGGAAGAGATTAAGGAATTCATGAATCGCTTCAATGCAAAGTATCCCACTGTTCCTGTGATTGTTGTTCCCACTTCTTATAATCACATGACAGAGGATGAACTTGCAGACCTTGGAGCAAATATTGTAATCTACGCAAATCATTTGCTGCGCACAGCTTATCCTGCTATGCAGACAGCTGCAAAGAAAATTCTTGAATGTGGCCGTAGCCTCGAAGTAGATGAGATGGCCATGCCGATTAAAGAAGTTTTGACCTTCATTCCAGCAGGTGACTAGGGTGACCAAAGCGATATGCGCGGCACAATTTTGTCAAGAGCTGAAGCTGCGGAATTTCGGCTTCTTTACAGGTGTTCCTGATTCCTTGTTACAGGATTTTTGTGCTTGTCTTACAAAAAGCGAAGATTCCAACAAGCATGTCATTAGTGCCAATGAAGGAAATTCTATCGGGCTTGCTGCAGGTTACTATTTGTCTACAGGAACATATGGAGTAGCTTACTTCCAGAATTCTGGACTGGGCAATGCGATTAATCCTCTATTGTCTTTGGCAGATGAAGATGTCTATAGTATCCCCATGTTGCTCATCCTAGGTTGGCGCGGTGAGCCAGGAACAAAGGATGAGCCCCAGCATGTAAAGCAGGGCAAGGTTACCTTGCCCCTGTTAGACACTATGGGGATTCCCTACAGGGTGCTTGATGAAGATTTTGAAGCACAACTTGACTGGGCTGCAAAGCACTGCAGGGAGAACAGCAGTCCTGTTGCGCTAGTTGTAAGGAAAGGAAGCTTTGCTCCTTATCCCTTTGAAGCAAAAGAAGAAGATTTTCCCCTAACGCGCGAAAGCGCTCTTAAGGTAATACTGGACTCAATAAGGCTAGAAGACTTAACTATTGCCACTACCGGAAAAACAGCTAGAGAAATCTTTGAGCTGCGTGTAGCACGCGGTGAAGGTCATGCTAATGACTTTCTCACAGTGGGTTCTATGGGACACACAGCATCAATTGCTTTGGGAATTTCGCTAGGTACTGACAAGAATGTCTACTGCATCGATGGCGATGGTTCCTTTTTGATGCACATGGGCAGCATGGCAACGGTCGCAGATCTTGCAGAATCGAATTTCAAATATATTCTCAACAATAATGGAGCACACGAGTCTGTCGGGGGGCAACCCACTATTGCTCGAAGCATAGACATCGAAGCAGTACTTAGAGGCCTAGGCTTTGCTGAAGTCTTCACTGCTAAAACATCAGAAGAGATTGAGCAGGCATTGGTAAAAATGTCCAATCAACTCTCACTCTGTGCTTTAATAATTGACACCCGTCAAGGATCACGAAAAGATCTTGGGCGACCAACGCAATCGCCGCAGCAAAATAAGACTGCCCTTATGGAAAAAATACAAGAGAGAGTAAGAGAGGGAACATGCAAGTAGTTATTTTCAATTCAGGAATTGGTAGACGTATGGGTGAGCTAACAGAGACCACTCATAAGGCAATGGTACCCCTTGAGGGACATGGAGAAACCATTTTTGAAAGACAGATTCGACTTTTGTCAGAGGTAGGATTAAAAGACTTCATCATAACAACAGGTCCCTTTAAGGGACAGATTGAGGGGATCTTCGATCAGCCTGCTTACAAGGACCTCAATGTTACTTTTGTAGAGAATCCCGTTTATGCAACTACAAATTATATCTACTCGTTTTTCTTGGCTCGTGAGCACTTAAAAGAGGATGCACTCGTGCTTCACGGTGATCTGGTCTTTAATAAGCGCTTCTTGCAACGTATGCTTGAGCTGGAGAATGATTCTTCCTATGCTGCTGTAGATAAATCCGCAGATCAGCCAGACAAGGACTTTAAAGTACGCATTAAGGATGGACTAGTAAAAGAGGTACGCATTGATATTTTTGACGAGGACTGCTTTGCATTTCAGCCCTTCTATCGTCTTCGCCACGAAGATTTGATGGCCTGGATGGATGAAATCGTTTCTTTTATAGACCGTGATATTACCGGGGTCTATGCAGAGAATGCCCTTAATGAAATAAGCGATAGAGTTCAGATTAAGGAATTGAGCTACAGCGATGACTATGTGGCAGAAGTTGATACTCTGGAAGATCTCGCTAATGTGTCTAGGGCTGTGCGGAAATATGATTTAGGAGCCAACGAATGAGTAAGCAAAGCCTTTTTCGCTTGTCCTCGATAGCAGATGCAATCAATACGGCAACTTCATTGCTTCCCAATGAAAGTGCTAATAAAATTTTTGTAGTATCAGGGGGGTCTTTCGCCGATCCGCTAGTTGAGGGACTTCGTGCCCAAGGCTTTCCAGTAGAGGTATTTAGTGGGTTTACTGCAAATCCACTCTACGAGGACGTGCTTGCAGGTGTGGATGCTTTTAGAGGGGCAAATGCTGACCTCATGATCTCAATTGGCGGGGGCAGTGCCATAGACACAGCAAAGTGCATAGGCTTATTTGCGACTGCAGAGACAGACGGGACTGAAGGTAGCTATCTCAAGTCTGAATATGAAGCTTTTCCTGTGCCTCATTTATCCATCCCCACAACTGCAGGGACAGGCAGTGAAGCAACAACTTCCGCAATAGTTTACTATAGAGGGAAAAAGTGCTCTGTGGATTGGCCAGATGCTTTACCAGAGTACGTGGCACTTGTCCCGGAATTCCTGAAAGAACTACCCCTATACCACAAAAAGACAGCCTTTTTGGGCGCTCTCTGTCAGGCGATTGAGTCATTTTGGTCAACAAATTCAACAGATGAGAGTAAGCTTTATGCTAAAAAAGCCATCGCGCTAATTGCAGAAAATTACAAGAATTATCTTGCTGTAGATGAAGATGCCACTATACTTGCTATGCTAGAGGGGTCTTATGCTGCTGGGCAGGCGATTAATATTTCTAAGGCTACAGCAGCACACGCAATGAGCTATCAATTGACCTCGCTTTATGGGATTGCTCATGGTCATGCAGTTGCACTTTGCTTGCCTAAAGTTTGGCGCTTTATGGTCGGACACTTAGAGCTTTGTACTGATCCAAGGGGAATTGATTATCTGGTACAGATCTTTTCAGAAATAGATGAATGTCTTGGCCTCAATGATCACAATCAGAGCATCGAATGGCTTGAGGGGCTTGTAGATGAGCTGGAACTTCTTCCTCTGAGCGAGGTAGAGCCAGGAGATTTGAAATCACTGGTAAATTCTGTTAACGTGCAGCAACTTGCGAACAATCCTATTAAGTTGAGCAAGAAAAATATCTCTTATTTATATCGACAGATTATTCCTGCTTTTCGCAGTAAAAAGAAGAAAAAGAAGGTTAGTCCTCTCAGAAGATTCATGCGTACTGTGAACAGAGCTAAGCTTTCGTTTTCCTTCCGCATGAAGCATGATGTAGATGATACTTTGGTTTTGCTTATTTCAGATAATGGGAGAAGTTATTCAGGATCATTTCGTGCACTGTATGAGCAAATGCACGAAGATGACCGTTTTAGTCAGTTCAATTATGTGTGGGGTTTTTATGGGGACACGACAAAAAATTATCGTTTTCTGGAGAGAAAGGGCTCAACCCTTGTTGCGAAAATGGGTCGCAAGCGTCATATATCGGCACTTTCGCGTGCACGATTCATCTGTGTTGATGGGTCTACTCCCAGCGGAGTTAAATTTCGCAAGAATCAGATTATTGTTCCTGAGGACATCAATCTAGAGGAATTTTATAAGCTGGTTAGTGCCGCAGTGCCAACGAAGCCTTCCAAATTGCGCTTATGGGTGTTTAAGCGCGGCATAAATAATGTAAAGAAATTTGTTGGAAATACAAGGAAGAGAATTGCAGGCTGGAAGATTAGTTATATTTTAGCCAAGTCAAAGAATAGGGATACTCTTCTCTCGAAAAATAGTAAGGCACTGTTGTCTTACAGAAATCGCTTTGAGGGGAAAACGGTTATTCTGGTGGGGAACGGACCCAGTCTGTCCAATGGTGACCTTGACAAGATAGCAGGACTACCCAGCTTTGCCTGCAATTTGATTTATCGAACCTTCCCTGAAACTGAATGGCGTCCTAGTCATTATTTCTGCACTGATTGGATTTACTCCAAAACGCTTGGTGACGAAATTCAGGCGAAGATTCAAGTGCCTATCTTTATGAACGACAATGCTTACAAAAAGCTGAGGCGAGTAAGTGCAGACATAATTTGGGTAAGAGCAATTTCGAGCATTAAGTATAAAGTTCATGAGGACATGCTTGCCTATTACTATCCATCAAGGGCAACCGTTATGTCTTTCATGATAGAGATGGCAATGTACATGGGCTTTAAGAATATTATTTTGTTGGGGGTCGACTGTACCAATTCCTTTGTTCAGGGCGGACACTTTTCAGAAGACTACACTGATACTCATGTTACGCGCGCAGAAGAGAAGCGTGCAACACACATAAATAATCGTTCCTGGGGCTCCCTT
Source organism: Coriobacteriia bacterium (assembly GCA_009785705.1). Lineage (GTDB taxonomy): Bacteria > Actinomycetota > Coriobacteriia > WRKU01 > WQUG01 > WRBW01. Next base: position 6,524 of record WQVS01000028.1, on the reverse strand, counting down.
GAGGAAGTCGGTGAGATGCGCAGAGACCGTTCGCTTGAGGCTTACTATGCGCTTGCAAAAAACGCGAAAAGGAGAAACGTGCGCATTCTTAATGCGACGCGAGGAGGGGCGCTCGAAGCGTTTCCGCGTGCCAATTTTGATGAAGTTGTTCAACAGATTAAGTCAGGAGAGCTATAGTGAAGACAGTTGCCTTTGTTCCCATTAAGCTGAATAGTGAAAGGTTGCCACGAAAAAACCTGCTCCCGATATTGGGCAAGCCCATGTGCTTTCACATTGTGCAAACTTTACTTGATGTCTCATCTATTGATGAAGTTTATGTGTATTGTAGTTCCCCTGAAATAGTTGAACATATTCCTGCTGGTGCTCAATTTTTACAACGTAGTGAGAGTCTTGATGGAAACTTTGTAAAAGGGCACGAAATATACACATCGTTCATTGAAGAGGTTAGGGCAGATACCTATGTATTGGCGCATACTACATCACCCTTTATAAAGGCAGACACTATTGAAAATGCTCTACGGCAGATGCGAGAGCACGGACACGATTCGGCTTTTTCGGCTAAAGAGGTGAGGACTTTTGCATGGTACGAGGGGCAGCCAGTTAACTTTAGTCCGACGAACATTCCAAGAACACAAGACCTAGAGCCAATCTATGCAGAAACAAGTGGATTTTATGCCTTCAGGCGAAGTGTATTTACCGAATTGAATCGTCGTACGGGCATCAATCCGTATATTGCTGCTGTAGGCGAATTTGAAGGAATTGATATCGACACAAGGGATGATTACGATATGGCCTTGACGCTTGCCTCGTTGCAGAAAGATTAGTTAGATGTTGCTTACACCTATCCGTAGTCCTTTTGCTGACGAGCAGGTTGCTACATTGTGATAGGCATTTACTGGTGTACAATGGGTGCTTACTGACCATCAGATAGTCTTACTAGCCAGAACAGAACAGGAGAAAACATGGCCTTGCCTACGTTCACATTAATTGCAGGACCTTGCGTTATAGAATCGGAAGATATGCTTTTACAGACGGCTGATGAGCTCTGCAAAATTACCGATAGATTAAACATTGATTATTACTTCAAGGCTTCATTCGATAAGGCAAACAGGACTTCAATCAATGCTTTTCGAGGTCCAGGGATTGAGGAAGGTCTGAGGCAGCTTGCAAAGGTTAAGGAACAATTTGGAGTAAAGATAGCTACAGATATCCATGAGCCATGGCAGGCGGCGCCTGTTGCTGAGGTTGCAGACATTATTCAGATCCCCGCCTTTCTTTGCCGACAAACAGATCTTCTGGTTGCTGCAGCAAAAACAGGTAAGACAATTAATGTAAAAAAGGCACAATTTTTGGCAGCCTGGGATATGAAGAATGTTGTTCAAAAGCTTGAGGACAGTGGTGCAAAGTCGATTATGCTCTGTGAGCGAGGAACCTTTTTTGGCTATAACAATCTAGTAGTCGATATGCGTGGGCTTGTTGATATGAAAAGCTACGGATACCCCTTGGTTTTTGATTGTACGCACAGTGTGCAAAAGCCAGGTGGAAAAGGTGATGCCACTGATGGCGATCGTCATTATGTCGAGCATTTGGCAAAGTCAGCAGTAGTCTGTGGTGTCGATGCTTTGTTTATGGAGATACATCCCTGCCCTGATGATGCCCTGTGTGATGGGCCAAACATGGTGCCCCTATCAGAGGCAGAAGGCATGCTGCAGCGGATACTTAAAGTAAAGGGAGCACTGGACTAATGAATTCATTTGAAATAAAGGCGGAAGCTCAGCGCGTTATTGATGAGGAGATCCTAGGCGTTCAGTCACTAAAGGCTACTATCGATGATAATTTTGTAGAGGTGGTTGAGGCAATACAGCAGTGTGAGGGTCGCCTAATTATTACTGCTATGGGGAAATCTGGGCACATCTACAAAAAGGTTACGGCAACCATGGCAAGCCTGGGACTAAAGACTCTCTTTATGCATCCAGCAGAAGGCCTGCATGGAGACCTTGGTCTTATTTATGAAGAAGACATTGTCTTAGCCGTAAGTCGGGGTGGAGAAAGCGAAGAGGTTATTAAGCTCATTCCTTCCATTAAAACTATCGGTGCTCGACTAATTGCTATTACAGAGCGCGAGCAGAGCAGTCTTGCAAAGCTTGCAGATGTGCTGTGGTTACTTCCTTCGACACAGGAAGCTTATTTAGACAACTTGGTGCCGACTACTTCAACCACGGTATCACTTGTTGCCGGAGATGCTCTTGCTGTTGTTTTGGCAAAACTTAGAGGATTTCGCTCGCAAGACTTTGCGATTTATCACCCCAATGGACTTTTGGGGAGACGTCTGACGCTCAGCGTTGACGATATTATGAAAAAAGATGAAGAGATAGCTGTTGTTTCAGGTAATGCCTCTGTCAGAGAAGCGGTCTTGGAAATGTGTGCAAAACCTGTTGGTTGTGTTTGTATTGTAGATGAACAGGGTCAATATGTGGGCATCTTTACCGATGGAGATCTACGACGCTTGATAAGTCAAGGTGATGATGAGGCACTAAATGATAATGTTGAAAAATATATAAATAGGAAGGCTCATATTACAGAGAGTCGTATGTTGGTTGATGATGCTCTTAGGGAGATGCAAACTGTTGAAGGCAAATTCCTATCAGCACTTCCCGTGGTTGAAGATGGACGCCTCGTTGGAATACTGTCGCTTTCTGATATTTCTAAGGCGGGGCTTTTATAATGATTAAACTGTTTGTCATGGATGTTGATGGAACTCTTACCGATGGGAAATTGTTCATTGGTCCGTCCGGAGAGCTATTCAAGGGCTTCCATTCGCAAGATGGGATGGGTATTACCTTGCTGCATAAGGCAGGTATTCATACAGCGATTATTACAGGGCGCCAATCGGAAATTGTTGAGGCTCGTGCCAAAGAGCTTGGAATAAAAGAAGTCTTTCAGAAAATAAAAGATAAAAGACCAGTATTAGAGAAGCTTGTTGCTGACCTGGGGCTTACTATGGAGGAAGTTGCCTACATCGGAGACGATACAAACGATTTGGGATGTTTGTCTATCGCAGGAAAAGCCTTTATCCCTGCTAACGCAGTTGATGCAATAAGAGGTCACGGATTTATTGGGCTGTCTCGTTCCGGCGGAGAAGGAGCTGTCCGAGAAGCAATTGATCTTGTATTTGGTTTTGAGGATAAAACTTCTGCTAGGGAAACCTTTTAAAGTTCGCGAGAAAGAAGAACATAGATGGAAGCTCTAACGTTAACCTTGGCAATCATGGCTCTGATTTTGAGCATTATTAATTTTGCCATAGTTCCAAAAAAGAAACTGAGGCGATTTGTCTCTGAAGTCAAAAAAAGATTGCGCTACCTGTATCGTGGAGCGATGTATTTGCGATTTCGCCAGACAATAGGGCGGAACAATCAGATGGTTGTTTTTGAATCTTACCGTGGCCTTGGATTTAACTGTAATCCGCGTGGACTTTATGAGCACATGTTGAGCAGCCCTAAATATCAAGACTTTTGTTTTGTGTGGTCTGTGCAAGAGCCAGAAGACTTTGCCTTTTTGGAGGACTGCAGTCGCACAAAAGTCGTTAAAAGGAACAGTGCTGAATATTTGCGAGCTTATGCGCAGGCAAAATACTGGGTGGCTAACCTTTCAGTTGCGGGCTATCTGACTCCTGCAGCAGATCAGGTTAATTTGAATGCATGGCATGGTAAGCCTATAAAAAGAATTGGCTGTGACGCTTTGCACTTTGGTGCTGGGAATTCTACCCAGAAAAGTAAGATTCGTGCATTTGAAAGAAGTAGTCGCAGATTTACCAGCTTGTTGGTACCTGCCCCCGTATTTGCGCCCATTATGGCTTCAGCCTATGGGTTACAAAAAGACAGTTCAAAATTGTTGTTAGCGGGATATCCTAGAAACGACGCATTGTTTACGTACACAGATGATGACATTGCTCGCTTTAAGCAGGAGCATTCCATTCCTGAAGGTAAAAAAGTTGCGCTATATGCCCCAACCTGGCGACCGACAAAATTTAAGAGGGGCGTCGGATATGTTTACAGCAGCCCAATGGACTTTCGTTTTCTTCAAGAACAACTGGGCGAAGAATATGTCTTACTTTTTAGAGGACACAGCAATGAGGCCAAATCAATTGCGCAAGAGAATTACAGTGAATTTGTGCGAGACGTAACTGAAGTGATGGATGTAAATGAGCTTTACCTTATCAGTGATGTGCTTATTTCTGATTACTCAGGAACGATATTTGACTTTGCCAATCTGAAGCGTCCTATAGTGTATTATCTCTATGATTGGGAAGAATATTCACAGGAGCAGATGGGAACATATTTTGATCCGCATACCTTCCCTGGTATAGTCGCAAAGGAACAAGAAGAGCTGCCTCGTGCCATCAAGGAGGCCGTGAATAATTTTGTCTATGACAAACAGTACGAGGAATTTAATCAGAAGTTTAATCCATGGGAAGGGGAGCACGCGGCTAAAGAGCTTGCCCGCCAACTATTTTCAGAGGCCGAGGGATGAGTTACAATCGAAAATCGTAAATTTGACGTATTCTCAAAATGCTGTATAGTTATATGCTGCTGTTTACTAGTGGGGGTTTAGCTCAGCTGGGAGAGCGCTGGCTTTGCAAGCCAGAGGTCACCGGTTCGATCCCGGTAACCTCCACCAGAACAGTGCAGGTCAGAGGCATAGTGCTTCTGGCTTTTGCAATTCTGGGGACTTATAGGAGGCTTATAGGACAAAATGTGTGTCTGAGCCCTAACTCCACTCAAGCCTTTCTGGCCCTGAAAAACGCCATTCTGGATGCTGAGCTAGATGAGTTTTACACTGTTCCAGATTTGCCTCCTCTTTGGTGATTGCGTTATGATATGCCTTGTGTGGAAGGCGAAGGTAACTCGTCCCATGTTGCCTGACGGCTTTCCATGTATAGTCATTTCTGACGGACACAGAGAGGACCGCATATGCAACAAAGGATCATTGTTATCTTGCTGACTACCATGGGGGGAATTCTTGCCCTCATCATTGGAGTAGTCGCATTCTCAGCGCTTACGGATGACCAGCCGCAACAGCCGCAACAGGCAGCACCTTCCGCGACTGAGCAGCAGGAAGACCCGGTGGGAATGGGAGGACTCCCCAGCCCTTCAATGCAGCCAGATCAGATTAGGCCAATCGATTATGACCCCATTCTGAATGCGACTTACTGGCTGGAAGACTTCCCCTATCAAACCGAGAGCTTCCTAAAAAACAGGAACACTGAGCCCAAAAAGGACTACCTGGAGTTGTATCCCTTCCTTAACACTATCTTTGCAGGCTCTCGCTTTGAGAATGCCTATTATTCACCTTTGCCGCATGAAAATGCAGTTGACAATGTAAAGACGACTCCACGCCTTACCGATGAGCATCCCGCATCCTGCTTTTCTTGTAAGACCCCGGACTATGTCGTTATGGAGGCACGTGATCCTGTAGGAACCTGGTCTCGCGGTTTCCACGAAGTGGCCGACCAAATGACTAACACTATTACCTGTTATGACTGCCACCGCAATGAACCAGGGCGCGGTATTGGTGGGGAAGGTCTTGACGGAGGTTTCACGGGCTCTATCCGCAGTCACTTTAGTGTTTGGTATGAGGATACGCGTGGCTCAACAGCATCTTGCGCCCAATGTCACAACGAATATTACTTTGACCAACAGACTTGGCAAGTATCGTTAGCTCCAGGACCTACTGATCCAGAGATTATTTTTGCCTACTATAATGCGCTGGGGTTAGTTGACCATGTAAATCCCAATACTGGTACAGAGCAGGTCAAAGTCCAGCATCCCGAATATCAGCATTTTGCGGGCAGCATTCATCAGCAAGAGGGTATGACTTGTGTGGACTGTCACATGGTGCGGTCGACCTCTGATGGACAGGGCGGGTTCCTCACTAATCATACAATTACTTCACCTTCACAGTCGCGAGAAATCAGAGACACTGCCTGCGCACCTTGTCATGGCGGGGGAGACGAAGCTATTCTTCAGTTGATTTCTGATACCCAGGCAAGTAGCAGGTCACGCACGCTTGCACTGGGTGAACGCCTCGCAGATTTCCAGATTGCTTTTGCAGCGGCACAAGATGCCGATCAGCTTTCAGAGAGCCGTATTGAGGTCTTGCGAGGCCTAGAGCGCGAGGCAGTTTGGTTCTTTGATTGGGTCTTCTCAGAAAATGGTAACGGAGTCCATAACTATGAGGGCAATCACAGATGGATGCAAAGGGCAGAAGAGGTCCTAGACCAAGCAGAGCAACTTTTAAGCGAGTAACACGAAGATTTAAGCATAAAGTGACAGTGGGCAATTTGCCCACTGTCACTTTGGGAGAAAAAATAGCTCACCGTGAGCTTTTCTTGTAGCCTTTACTGAGTCCTGATGCCAGGATTTCAATTTAGCTAAATAACACTTAGCAAAGCATAGTTCGTGCAGTGCCTATGCTTTGTTACAATTTTCTGCATTTGAATACGTTCCAAGGATTAACAAGCGAGG
>WQVS01000027.1 GCA_009785705.1 Coriobacteriia bacterium | reverse complement strand
CTGTCTAGACGAACCTACTAACCACCTGGACATCACCAGCGCAGACGTGCTTGAACAGGCTCTGAAGCGCTTTGAGGGCACCATAGCCCTTATTACGCATGACCGACACCTAATCCGTGCGGTCGCCAACAAAATAGTTGAGGTCGACCAAGGTGTTGTTACGGTCTATGACGGTGACTACGACTACTACTTGTGGAAAAAAGAACAAGGTGTCCGTAGAGCTGGGGATACTCACTCTGAAGCTGTGGATTCTGTTTCTACTGCAGATTCTCCAAGGGACACAGAGAGCTCTCTCACCCCGTCTCGAAGCCGCAGAGCAAGTATTTCTGGCTCTGACTCTGCTGCGTCTGTCCAGAACACTCAGGGCATATTGAGCAGTGATACTTTTCATTCCGTCCCTGCTCGCAAGACTAAGGAACAGAAGCGTGCAGAAGCTGAGGCTCGCAATGCTTTTTACCGCAAGACTAAGGACTTGCAGAAGCAGCTTGATAGCTCTGAGGCAAGCATTGAAGAGATGAATCAACGCATGGATGAGCTTACCCAGCTCATGGCAGATGAAGAGTTCTATGTGCAACAAGATAAGTTCCAGGAAGCTGTTACTGAATATGCTGACCTGAAGAAGAATCTGGCAGTTCAGGAAGAATTGTGGTTAACAGCATCTGAACGGCTTGCAGATATCGCTGTCGAGAGCGGTGTTGAGCTATGAGTGCTGCGAATACTCGTCGTGCCATAGTCATAATCCTTGACAGCTTAGGGGTAGGGGCACTGCCAGATGCTGCAGACTACGGTGACGCTGGTGCCGCGACCTTGCAGCATGTTGTAGAGGCCTGTGATGGGCTTAAGCTATCCAGCTTGCAAAGCTTGGGACTAGGAAACATCACTTCTGTTGAAGGACTTAGTTCTGCAGGGAACCCTCTTGCAGTTTTGGATAAGCTCTCTACTAGTTCAAAGGGGAAGGATACCATTACGGGACATTGGGAACTAATGGGGCTTGTGTCAGAGCGCGCTTTCCCTCTTTACCCTGAAGGATTCCCTCCAGAAGTGATGGGCAGATTCACAGAGCTAACAGGACATGCTTGGCTAGGTAATTATCCTGCCAGTGGTACTGAAATTATTGCACAACTTGGCTCAGAACATGTCGCCACAGGCAAGCCTATTGTTTATACATCGGGCGACAGTGTATTTCAGATTGCAGCACATACCGACATCATTCCCCTGAAAGAGCTCTATCGTATCTGCGAGATAACGCGTGAGGAAGTTTTAATAGGAGAACATGCCTGTGCCCGTGTAATTGCACGCCCCTTCGTTGGCAGCGAGCAAGACGGGTTTGTGCGTACAGCAGATAGGCATGACTATGCGCTCTCACCGCCAAGACCTACGGCGCTTGATCGCTTGCAGCAAGCAGGTGTGCAGACTCTCTGTATTGGAAAAATAAGTGATATCTTCAATGGACATGGGGTCGATGTTAGTTGGTCTACGCGTTCGAATGCAGAGGGTATGCAAATGCTTGACCGCGCGCTGACAGAGACTGCTCAGAGACCTGTGACTGAGTCTGCTGGTGAATTTAGTGCCGAGCTTAGTGATGAATCTGGTGATAATCCCAGTGATGATGCACCTGATAGAGATTCTAGCCGTCACCTAATCTTTGCAAACCTTGTAGATTTTGACATGCTCTGGGGACATCGTCGTGACCCGCAGGGTTACGGACAAGCCTTGGAAGAGTTCGACCAGTGGCTCGCAGACTTCCTGCCAAAGCTCACAGACAGCGATTTGCTAATAATCACCGCAGATCATGGATGTGACCCTACTCATAAGGGTACTGACCACACGCGCGAATACGTTCCTCTGTTGATCTATGGTCCAGCAGCAAGTAGTTTCAATAGCGCAAACGATGCTGAAGACGGCTCTCATGACCTGACTAAAGTTGCTACAATAATTGAAGACTATTTACTAGAGGGAACAGAGCGCGTTGCTGCGCAATGAATGGAGGAAATCCCTTGGACTTAGATATTATTATAAATTTGTTACCTCGTATCATTGCCTTTGCTTCTATGGCTGTGTCGGTAATTTTGGCCATTTCTTTACACGAATGGGCACATGCGTGGATGGCTAATAGATTGGGCGATCCAACAGCACGCATGCTGGGACGTATGAGCATTAATCCTTTGCGTCATATTGACCCTATAGGTACGGTGCTTATGCCTATTGGTCTTCTTGTTGTTAGCTTGCTGACTATGGGTGTGCCCTTCACTATGGGTTACGCAAAGCCCGTGCCGTTTAATCCGCGCTATTTAAAAAATCCAAAGCGCGACACAGCACTAGTTGGCATTGCAGGTCCTGCCATAAATGTTATCTTGGCAACTGGGGCTGGGTTTATTTTATTGTTACTTACACTACTTATGCCAAGTGCAGTATTTACCTACGGAGATCAGTCTGCCAGCTTTATCACGGGATTGACCCCCTTTGGAATCGCATTGGGCTTTTTTGCCTATATCAATTTGCTCCTATGTTTCTTCAATTTAATACCTATTCCGCCACTTGATGGGTCACGCATTGTGCAGAAATTCCTAAAGGGTAATGTGCGCCAATGGTATGCATCGCTTGAAAGATATGGCATGTTTATAGTGATAGCTTTGGTATTTTTTGTGCCAATGGTTATTGAGGTTAATCTGATAGGCCTATACTTTAGGTTCACCTTATGGCCTGTATTTGAATTTCTAACAAGAATCCCCGTCTCTGTCCTCTTCCATTCAATGAGCCTCTAGGAACAAATCTCATTCGCTAGGGGATACATTTGCTGTATCCGGTCATATTCCGAAAGTACAAAAAAGTACAAAAGAGTACAAAAAAGTACAAAAAAGTACAAAAAAGTACAAAAATGGATTAGAATTAACCTCTGTCTGCCTATTAATCGGAAAGGGGTGTAAGCTAATGACTGAAAAGGTTTTTCTGCCAGCCTTTGGTAATAAACCAAAGCACATCATCGGGCGACAAGGTCTTATAGAGAACTTTCTAGAGGGACTATCTGAACCTGTAGGGCACCCCAATAGGTCAACAATTTTGATAGGTCAAAGAGGAACAGGGAAGACGACCTTGCTTCTGGAATTTGCTGAACTTGCACAAGAGGCTGACTATGTGTGTGCAAGGGTTATGGCTCACGAAGATATGCTCGAAGAAATAATTGATCAGATTCAAGTTAAAGGGGCAAAATATCTCGCCACATCAAAACAAAAAATTTCAGGCTTCTCTGCTGGAGCAGCAGGATTTTCCTTAGGATTATCTTTTACACAGGTTTCAGAGACCCACTATGGTCCTCGCATGAAGTTGAGTCTGCTTTGTGAAGAGTTGACGATACAAGGCAAGGGAGTGGTCATCCTTGTTGACGAGGTTCAGCCTGATGCAAAGGCAGTGCGCATCTTGGCAGGAGCATATCAGCATCTACTGGGTGAGGGCATGAATATCTCACTAGTTATGGCTGGACTGCCTTCTTCTATGTCGTCTGTTCTTAATGACGACATTTTAACCTTTCTCAATAGGGCCAATAAGGTGGTACTTGACCCAATTCCTCAGGTTGAAATATTTAAAGCATATGCAGAGGAATTTGCATATCAGGGCATTAGTGTCGAGCCGCAAATTTTAGACAAAATTGCCGCAGCCACAAAAGGGTATCCTTACCTATATCAGCTTATTGGCTATCATTTACTTAGCCTTTTGCCGTCCAGCAAAGTTATTGATTTGTCACTGGCAAATCAGGCCATCCATATTGCCAGGGCAAAAATGGTTGACAATATCTTTGCTCCAGTGCTGAAGCCTTTGTCCAAAAAGGATAAAGATTTCCTGGAGGCAATGTCAGTCGATGAAGGCTCAAGTAGCGTTGCAGATATTCAGGCGCGACTGGGAGTCACAAAGGGGTATGTTCAAACGTACCGTACGCGCCTAATCGAGGCTAAGGTTATCTCTAGTGCAGGTCACGGAGAGCTAGAGTTTGCTGTTCCGTATTTGGGAGAATATCTGCGCGGAGATTTCTAGCCGAATAGGTACTGTATACTTAAACGCTTTCATTAGTGCTTATGATGCTTGTTGATCGCCTGTGAGGAGGAGATATGTGGCGTGGGTATGGCTTTGCCTTGTTGGCTGCCTTGCTTTGGGCGGCTGGCGGACTTAGCGCAAAGTGGCTTCAGATTGATCCTGTGGCAATGGCGGGTATCCGTTCCATAATTGCTGCTGCTTTTCTTGGTGTAATCCTTCTCATATTCAAGCGTGATGCCTTTAAGCTGGCACATCCTAAGAAAGATATTCCTTTTCTCTTAGCTTTTGGAATCTTTGGGCAAGCTGCCATGATGTTTACCTATCTGAAATCTATTGCACACAACCCCGTAGGTGTTGCAATACTGATGCACTATTTAGCACCTGTAGTTTCACTGATAATCGGCGTATTGTTCTTACGTCACAAGCCTAAATTGCTTGCAGTCGGGGGAGTAGTGCTTGCCGTAATTGGCTGTGCCTTAGTGGTGGGCATCGTTAGCCCTGCAGGCATGAACATTACTTCAATTGGCCTAGCCTGGGGGCTTGCCAGTGCGGTATTCTTCTCGCTGTATGCTGTTATGGGTGCACAAGTTAAGGAGCGCTTCTCAGCTTTTACCTTACTTTTTTACGGAATGTCTATCTCCACAGTAGTGTGGCTGATTGTTGCAGGTCCTAGTGCGGTCCTTACTCCTATCTTTACTCCAGAGACCAGCCTGCCTCTCTTGGCTGTAGGGACGCTAACAACATTGCTGCCCTTTACAGCCTTTTTGTTGGCATTGCGCTATATCCCTGCTGTTAATGCAGGAATTACTGCTATGGCAGAACCCATTCTTGGGGTTATAGGTGGGGCAATCATTTTCACAGAGCTCATAACAGGCAGCTTCGTCCTGGGCGGACTTCTTATATTGGGAGCAATAGCTGCAATTCAGATAAGCGATGCCTGGTCTTAGTTGTTGTGCGTTCACGGCATGCACAAAGTCATAGAGTTTACGTGCTTTGTATGCTTTGCAGCGAATCTTGAGCCTTAGCTAAGACAGGCTTACTTTTTGGGTTGCGGACTGAGTAAATCATATAGAATGGTTAGGGCAGTAAAGCTGCTGTATCGTGCTTTATTTTGTTTCTTATCGGAGAGGCTTACTATATGAAAGAGCGTGTGTTAACAGGGTATCGTCCTACAGGAAAACTTCACCTAGGACACTGGTTTGGCAACTTGCAGAACATGCTTGCCCTGCAAGATGAATATGAGGCCTTTTACTTTGTGGCTGACTGGCACGCCCTTACTAGTGAGTGGCAGAACCCTAGTGATATTTCACGCTACACAGAAGAAATGGTACTTGACTGGGTTGCAGCTGGACTTGACCCTGATAAGTGTGTCATTTATAGACAGAGTGACATCCCTGAAATCTCAGAGCTACTGCTGTACTTTTCTATGGTGACCCCGATGTCATGGCTGGAACGTACTCCCTCTTATAAGGAACAGCAACAGCAAATCGGAGACAAGGATTTGTCCAATGTAGGCTTCTTTACCTATCCCGCTTTGCAGGCTGCAGATATTGTTGCTATTGAGGCAACGCGTGTACCTGTAGGGGAAGATCAGTTGCCTCACATTGAGTTAGCGCGCGAAATTGTGCGTCGCTTCAACAATACCTATGAGGCAGGGAAGCGTGGACTAGTTGAACCAAAGGCGCTTTTGGCAAAGAGTGATGATAGTGATGATGTGGGTGCCCGTGTGCCGGGAACTGATGGACGCAAGATGAGCAAGAGTTATGGTAATGCTCTCTTTATTAGTGATAGCCCAGAGGATATCCGCAAGAAAGCCATGGGCTTTATGACAGATCCTGCTCGTAAACAATTGACTGATCCAGGTGATCCCGATGTTTGTCCGTTGCATCAAGTGCATAAGCTAGTAGCGAGCCCAACAGAGATAGAAACTTGGGAAGAGTGCTGCCGTGCTGCCACTTGTGGTTGCGTGCCGCATAAGAAAGATTTTGCAGAAGATATTATTACTCACTTGGCAGAATTCCAGGCACGTCGCGAGGCACTGGAGGCGCGCCCTGGCTTTGCGCAAGAGGTGCTAGAAGCAGGCGCTGCAAAGGCCAGACCCATCGCACAGGCAACGATAGCACGCTGCCGCGATTTAGTAGGGCTGTAATTCGGCGCTGTTATGACCAGGAAACATCACATACAAACAGACTATTTTCAAGGTCCTTTTGACCTATTGCTACATCTTGTTTCGCGCCAAAAGTTGGATGTAGGCGCAATCTCTGTGTCAGAAATTGCCGATCAGTACATTGCACATATTGAGCAAATGCAAGAACTTGATCTTGAGGTCGCAAGCGAGTTTTTGCTACTTGCTGCAACTCTACTTGATATCAAGGCTATGGCACTGCTTCCTAAAGAAGATCGCTATGTAGGGGACGATTTAGATGATCTTAGTCCAGGCGAGATGCGTGATGTACTCGTGGCAAGACTTATTGCCTACAAGCAATATAAGAACATTGCTGCAGTTCTTGAAATGCGTGCAGAAACAGAGGGTAATATGCATGCACGCCAGGCGGGTCTTGAACCAGAGTTCCTGAAGCCTTTGCCAGACTATCTAGAGGACGTAACTTTACATAGCCTAGCCCTTATCTGTGCAGAACTAGAATTTCGCAAAGAAGCCTTCTTGCTTGAAGCAGAGCATATCGCAAGTGTACCCATTTCTTTGACAGAGTATGCAGATGGCATACGCACTATGCTGCGCAAGAATAAGAAGCTGAAATTCAATGAGCTTATTCCAGAGGACGCAAACCCTGAGGTCATTGTGGTGACCTTCCTTGCGGTGTTGGAGCTATATAAGCACGGTGCTCTTGACTTAAAGCAAGACGACCCAAGCGATGATTTGTCAATACGTAGATTAGGCCGTCGCGAAGCTGAGAAGCGCGGTATAGACCTTAGTGAAGTAGAGGATTTCGATGACTACAGCTAATGATGCCCCAACAATCACCAGTGCACTGGAGGCACTCCTTTTCGTCAGTGATGAACCGGTAAGCTCTGCACAATTAGCAAAAATACTGCAGTGTGATCTTGTAGAAGCAGATGAAGCCCTGCGCCAACTTTCAGAAAGCTATGCGCAGGAAAATCGTGGATTCCAGCTACGTGAGGTCGCAGGTGGCTGGCGTATGTATACCCATCCAGCACATGCGCCCGTGATTGAGGCCTATGTCTTGTCATGGGATACCCGCAAGCTGTCTCAAGCTGCACTGGAAGTGCTTTCTGTTATTGCTTACAAGCAGCCTGTTACTCGCGTGGGTATAAATGCTGTACGTGGCGTGAGTTCAGAATCCGTAGTGTCTTCCCTTATCGAAAAGGGCTTGGTGCGCGAATTGGGGCGCGATGCCAATGCCGGAAATGCCATTCTTTACGGAACAACGAATACCTTCTTAGAAAAATTTGGCCTTCGCTCTATCGAGGACTTACCGCCCCTAGAAGATTTTGCCCCGGATGAGCAGACTCAGGCAAGCATCAAGCACCGCCTAGGAGTCACAGATGACCTGCCAGAAGACATAAGTGCAGAAGAGGTATCGGATGATATCGAAAGAATCACATCCTAACAGCGATTATCCTCTGCGCCTGCAAAAGTTTCTGTCTCGTGCTGGCGTAGCTTCTCGCCGTGGCAGCGAAGATCTTATGACGGCAGGGCGTGTGACAGTAAATGGTCAAACAGTATGTGAACTAGGAACAAAGGTTGATCCGACTTCTGACATCGTTGCTGTTGATGGCAAGATTATGAAAGCAAATGGCACAGCTAGCTACATTATGCTGCACAAACCTACAGGAGTCTTAACCACGATGAGCGACCCCCATGGTCGCCCAACAGTTGCACACTTGGTGGCTGACGCAGGTCAACCAGCTTTGTTTCCCGTGGGGCGCTTAGATCAAGACACGAGCGGTCTTTTACTGTTTACTACTGATGGTGAACTGGGTCATAAATTGACGCATCCAAAATACGAGCTTTTCAAAACCTATCAGGCACAAGTAAAAGGTAAAGTTAACCCTTCAACACTAAAGGTTTTGCGACAAGGCATTCAATTAGAAGACGGTATGACTGCACCTGCAAGAATTGATTATGATGGGGATATTCTGACCTTGAGTATTCGAGAAGGTCGGAATCGCCAGGTACGTCGCATGTGCGAGACTGCTGGGCACCCTGTGCAAACACTCCACCGTTCTCGCTTTGGCCCCCTTGCTTTAGGTTCTCTCAAAGAGGGTAGTTGGCGTCACTTGGAAGCGCAAGAACTGTCCGAATTGAAAGCTGCGCTTAAAGAATTCTAAAAAAGAAGGGGCCATATCTTACGAACGATACAGCCCCTTGCTTATTGGTCTTAGCTATAGTTTAGTTAGGAAAAAAGATAGCAACTTCCCTTTCAGCTGATTCTACAGAGTCTGATCCATGCATTACGTTTGCATCTACGGTTAGACCAAAGTCACCACGAATGGTTCCCGGAGTTGCCTCTGCTGGATTAGTTGCGCCCATTAGCTTGCGACACACTGCAACGGCACCTTCACCGCTAATCAGTAGCTTTACAACAGGACCAGAAACGATGTAGGCAATTAGGCTGTCATAGAAAGGCTTGCCTTCATGTTCTGCATAGTTGGCTGCAGCTTGCTCAAAAGTTAGGTGAGCTAGTTCCATGCGCTCAATAGTTAATCCTGTGTCTTCGATGCGGCTGATAATGCGTCCAATCTTTCCACCAGCAACTGCATCTGGCTTAATCATCAAATAAGTTTGTTCAACGGCCAATTTCGGTACTTCCTCTCAAATAAAATTTACGGTCAATTGTTTTGCTAAAACTGTATTCTATTCGGGCGCTTCTTCACCCAAATCGAAATCGTCACCTTCCATGTACTCTTCAAAGTCAGTCTCAAGGAATCTTTCATCTAGGTCATTTGCATCGATGTCCAGATCCTCTTCTGACAGAGGGGGCTCTTCTGTATCTTGATTAGCTTGGTCAGCGCTGACCTCTTCTACTTTCCACCCGAGACCTTCGCGTGTCAGGATGAAGGTAAAGGATGAGATGCTGTCGTCAGAAGCAACAATACTTGCTCTTACCTCGGTGATAGCAGGACCAGAGTCTATGCTATCGATGGTGAAGTCAGCTGGCATAGGAATGATTGCCATTTCGTTCTCGATGTTGGCCTGTGTATCAAAGGTCCAATTTTCAGCGATTGAGCGTCCTTCAGCATAGTTTTTAAGCAATTGTGTCACCGTAGCTTCAGCAGAGGGATGACCAAAGCCTGTAAAGTACAAGGCGGCACCGCCACCACCAAGGGCGCCCAGTAAAAGGATAGTAATCAATACCCACTTTACCCAGAAGAACCTGCCACGCTCTTTCTTCATCATTTCGCGACCTTGCTCTGCAACTTCCTTGTCACTGAGAGCAAAGAAACGTTCAACATCTTCGGCATTGCCAACTTTTATCTCATGTTGAGGATAGAGATCTTTTGCAGAACTTGGAAGAGGTCTTTCTGTCTGGCTATTAGAATCTGCATTAGCAGGAAGAGGTAGATGAGTCGCTTCTGGCACTGTAGTATCTGGATCATCCTCGGCAACCTCAGCAAAGGTAGAGGTCTGTGCCATGTAGGCTTCTACAGGGTCGATTGTATCTTCTTCATCTTCAATAATTGCTTGGTCAGCCTCTGCTACTTGAATTTCTAGTGCTAGTCGCTGCTTTGCATCAGCTAAGGTGGCACGTGCGACATCTGACTCTGTGTAATTCGCTTGACCTTTGGCGTCTTCAAGGGCAGTTATAGCGTCTTGCCAATTGCCCAAAGAATGATAGGCAATTCCTGTATTGAGCAGCGCGCGTCCTTTATTTTTGTATTCGGGGCTTGTCAATGCGGCTTGATAAGCTTCGATAGCTCCTTGCGCATTGCCACTTGCCATCATGGCAAGACCTAGGTTAAGCAGAGATTTTCCTGGTGCAGGATTGTGAGAATCCAGGGCAGCATGTTTGTAGGCAATAGCAGCTAGCTCATATTTCTGCTGCTTCATATAGGCTAGAGCTGTTCCCTGATATAGTTTGTAATTGCTTGCATCCTTGTTGAGAGCAAGTGCAGCTTCGTAATGAGCAATAGCAGAGTCATAGTCTCCTGTGCGTACATAGGCGTTAGCAAGATTTGCCTCTACGGCATCGCGGCGCATGTAGGTGTCGTCGCGCAAGGCATGTTCAAAAACTACGACCGCATCAGAGTGACGCTTTAGCTGCATGAAGGAATTGCCTGCCATATGGTAAGCAGGCCCATTTCCGATGGGAGTTCCTTTCTCTACGGCATCTAAGAAAAGGCGAGCTGATTTGCGATAATCGCCTTCGCTGTAATGTTGTTGAGCTTCACTAAACTTATTCGTGTTCACTAGCTGACATCCTTTTGCTGTTTGTAGACCAAATTCCACACTGGACAGAGCGAAATTGTCACTAAATCTATAGCTTTTGCACGAAACTCTTGCACGCAAAAATAGTGCTTTTAAGCGATAGCCAATTGTACACTATTGAGGATGTGCTCGTGTATACTGAAAGCCTTGGACAATTTTGACAGAAGGGGTGATTTATGACTGGCATGAAAGACATCCGCAACGTCGCTTTGGTCGGGCACGATGGGGCGGGGAAAACCTCACTTGCAGAAGCACTGCTTTTTAGAAAAAAGGCAACAGGTAGATTGGGTTCGGTAGCTACTGGGCAGTCCAATCTAGACTATGATCCCGACGAGGTTAATCGCTACACGATTAACCTTTCTACAGCCCCTGTAGAACACAAGGGCAAACGCATTAACTTTATTGATACCCCAGGTTATGCAGACTTTATTGGAGACGCAGTCGCGGGCATGTTTGCTTCGGAGATTGCACTTTTTGTTGTTGATGCCATTAGTGGTCCACAGGTACTGACGGATCGTTTGTGGAATATCGCAGAAGAAATGGAAATCCCGCGCGCAATTATCATCAACCAGGTGGACAAAGAGCGCGCTGACTTTGATACTGCTTTTGAAGCTTTGCGCACAAAATACGGAGACACACTAGTTCCTGTTCAGATTCCTATTGGTAAAGAAGAAGATTTTCATGGTGTTGTAAACATCATTCGCATGGAAGCATACATAAGCAAAGATGGCGAGAAGGCTCAGCGCACTGACATTCCTGCAGAGCTTACTAGTCAGGTTGAGTCTGCCCGTGAGGCACTTTGTGACCGCACGGTAGAAGCCGACGAAGAACTGATGATGCAGTTCCTTGAAGGAGAGCGCATTGGTCAAGAAGATCTAGAGCGCCTGCTCGCACTTGCTATTGCGGGGCGTAAGGTTGTACCAGTATTTGTAGGTTCAGCCACTAACCTAGTGGGTATTAGTGGATTACTTGATGAAATTGCGGCCTTCTTCCCTTATCCGTCAAAGCATGCACCTATCGAGTTAGCAGATGGTGAATTTGCAGACTTTGACCAATTTGACGAATTTACGGGTCAAGTATTCAAGACTCTTTCTGATCCCTATGTAGGTCGCTTGTCCTTTGTGAAGGTCTTTAGTGGATCGATTGCCCCTGGTGCCGAGTTTGTTAATAGTCGCACAGGTAAGAAAGAGCGCGCACCTCATATCTTGCGCATGATTGGTAAAGAGAGTGCCCCTATTGAGGGAGCCGCTGTCGCAGGTGACGTTATTGTTATTCCAAAGCTTAATGACACTATGACCAATGACACTCTGTCTACTAGTGGCGATATTACCTATACTGATATGCCTTTGCCTGCCCCGCAGTATCCTGTGGCTATTGCTGCCAAAACAAAGGCTGACGAAGATAAGCTAGGCAGTGTTTTGAAATCAGTAGTGGATGAGGATCCATCATTGATTATGCGTCGTGATGAAGAGACGCGCCAGACGGTGATTAATGCACTAGGCGATACTGCCATTGATGTATTGCTCAATAAATTGAAGACACGCTATAACGTAGAGGCAGAACTACTGCCCTTGCGCATCCCTTATCGTGAGACTATTCGCAAAACCGCACAGGCACAGGGACGCCACAAGAAGCAGAGCGGTGGCAGTGGACAATTTGCCGACTGCTGGTTGCGCCTAGAGCCCAATCCGGGCGAGGGATATGAATTCTTAGATGAAATTGTTGGCGGCAGAATTCCGCGTCAATTCATTCCTGCTGTAGATAAGGGCATCCAAGAAACGATGGAAGCTGGCGTTATCGCAGGATATCCTTTCGTTGATGTAAAGGCCGCTGTTTATGACGGCAGCTATCATAGTGTAGATTCTAACGAGATGGCCTTTAGGACGGCAGCACGTATTGGCTTTAAGGCCGCTGCAGAAGCTGCAAATCCTGTAATCCTTGAACCTATGGCAGAACTTGAAATTACAGTTCCAGAGGAATACACAGGAGCAATTATGGGAGACCTTCCAACCTTGCGTGGTCGTGTAATGGGGATGGATGCTGCAGCCCCTGGATGGCAAACCATCAAGGCTGTTGCTCCCTATGCAGAGGTAGTAAACTACACCATTCATCTGAGGAGCCTGTCACAAGGAACAGGTAACTATACTCTTAAACTAGAAGGCTACGAACAGGTTCCTGGAGACTTGCAGGAAAAAATTGTGGCAGACGCTAAGGTCGAAGAATAAAAGCAGTTTACCAACTACTGCTAAGAGGCAAATGAAAAGAGCCACGCTTTGTAAGTGTGGCTCTTTTTTGTTAAAGCATTTAAGCACTATTAAGTCTAGTCATTATTCCCTGACTGTTTCCTCAGTGCCCTGACAGGACATGCTGTTCTCACAGTCTTCTTCGTAATTGCGCATTTCCTGTGTGATTTCAAAGGGGCTGTAATCTCCCATTTCCAGTTCTTCAAGGGCTTCTTCCAGCAGCAGATCCATGCTCATCATGGGCATTATTTCAGAGCTCGCGAGTGGTGCCACTGTTGCGCGTGCTGTTGGGAAAGATCTGGCTACAGAGAAGTTGGAGCTTCTGAATCCTAGTCTTGTGCGCACCCTGTCAGCATTTCCTATTTGTGTTGTGGTGCCGTTAGACCAAGTAACGGTAAGGGTTCTAACCCAGCCGCCTGTAGCACGATCAGAACTTAAATTTGTGACAAAAACAGTAGAGCCAGCTCCATTGGGCACTGTTGATCCGCGCAGGCGAAGCGTATTTGCAAGCTCCATGCCAGTCATGGTGACCGTCCAATTGTGGGGGTGGTTTCGATCTCTGCCGCAGAAGGGGTCAGCAACGCTGCGCAAGTGGGCGACTCGAGTTCCGCCCCACACATCTTCATTGTTTGCTGTTCTGTCGGCATTGCAAAGAGAATAGTAGGCGCGTGCAATATTGCCATTGCTTAGAATCACGCGGTTACCGGTATTGGTTACTGCAGTATTTGACACGTCAATTTCATTGAAGATGACGTTTGAGCCACTTCTCCAGTTTGCTTCACTGCTAAATCTAGAGTTCCCTCCGTACACTTGGAAGGTTGTGGTGCTGTGGACTCCCTGAGCAAGTCCCGTTTGTCCATGCGCAAAAGATCTGGCAGCGATTGCCTGGGCTTCCACTGCGGTTCTTACTGCAGCAGAGGAGGGTATCTCGCGAGGAACTACTCCAAAGAGGTATTGCTGCATGGGCAATTCATTTACTAGACGAAGCCTTCCGTCAACTACTGTTAGTTCCAGTGTTCCGCGATAGCGCACAAAGCGATGTGAGGCACTGGGTAGTGGGGGACCGCTCTGATCCATTACTGTCAGCAACTGAGTAACTGATCGTTGATTGCCGCCTGATCCATTTGAAGTGATTCGTATACTGCTACCAAAGTCTACTACCGAACCAGTTCTTGGAGTCATTCTGATGTTGCCATTTCTTACGGTAAAGACATAAGGGCCGTTTGCTCCGTTAAAGGT
>WQVS01000026.1 GCA_009785705.1 Coriobacteriia bacterium | reverse complement strand
TTTTCTTAAGATTACAACGATTTGCTCTGGTTTGTAGTGCTTTCTTGCCATAATTTCTTCCTTTCGCCAGTAGTGCTATTCTACTAACTATGAAAGTGGTACAGGATCAGGGGGCAAGATCAGATTGATAAATTATGAATGAGCGGTTTAACTGTCAAGAAAATCTTGACAGTTAGTTCGTCTATGTTCCTGAGTAGTCCATTTTGCTTTGTTGTGAATCTAAACCCCCTCTAGCAGCTCCGCCAGCGACACCCCAAAACCGCGCGCTATCTTTTCCAAATTCACTATAGAGATATTGCGCTTTCCGCGCTCAACTGAAGCATAGTATGTTCTATCCATTCCGATGGAATGGGCAAATTTTTCCTGACTTAACCCCGTACACTCAAGTCTACATTCACGAATTCTCTGACCTAGTCTTTGCTGGACCACCCTGCATCACTCCTTATAGAAATGAGTTTGTGCGGTCACTGCTTTCAAGACAACGGTTGATAAATACACGGACTATAAGTAACATATACTAGTTCGTGCTTTATCAGGCTAAATTGGGGAAGAGGAACATATGGATTGCTACAACCACGCTGGGTACGCCGCAATTGCACAATGCAATGACTGCGGAAAAGGGCTTTGCGGGACCTGTGCGGAGAAATTTCATCCACCTATATGTGATATGTGTATCACCGTTAGGAATAACTACGACAAAGGGCAAGCTACTAAAACGATAGTCCTTGCTGTTATTGCTCTGGTTATCGGTCTTGTCATTGGGGTCATGATGGAAGCCCCTCTAGGCTCTGTGATTATTTTCGGTCTCTGGGCTGCTTGCATTCCTTTTGGCTGGAAAACTCTAACCAAAATTACTCCTAGGATGTTCCTATTTTTGCCTCTAGTCGGATGGTTCATCTACTTTGCTCTAAAGTTTGCGCTTGCCTGTGTAGTAGGTATAGTAGCCATGCCGATTTTTGTGATAAAGGCAATCGCTGACTTGGCTACAGCAAAGAAATTTGACGACTACATCAGTCAATAACAGAATTTTTTCATATTCAAATACTTTCATCAATTCGAGACATCAAACTAAGGAGATTGCACCATGAGTGTTTTTGATAAGGCGGGTGGACTCATTAGTCGAGGAGTTGACTCGGCAGACAGAGCAGGGAAGATTGTTAAAAAGAAGGCGCAGCTTGCAGAAGTTTCTCGTAAGCAAAAAGAGGCGTTTTCTCAACTAGGTATTGCACTTTACGCAAAAACAAAAAGTAATCCGGACCTGCGCTCAGGAAACGAAACTCTCTTCTCTCATGTTGAGGACCTTATGGAGCAAACGGCCACACTGCAGAAAGAAATTGCTGATATAGAAAATGCAGGAGCTGTTCCTGCGGCTAGCACTGGCAATAGCATCGATTGTCCTCTGTGCAAGAAATCAGTCTCCTATGACTTCAAGATGTGCCCCTTCTGCGGAACAGGGCTTGATGAAGTAAAAGAAGCACTCTCAAAGTGTGCAAGTTGTTCGTCGGTAAGTGCCAAAAACTCAAAGTTTTGCACAAGCTGCGGAGCAAGCATGGAGACAAAATCCGACACAGATAAAACCGATGAAGCCACCATTGTAAATGATGAACCAATTCAAGAAACTGAGTCAGCCCCTGTGATTCCCTTGTCCACAGAATCCTCCGAAGGTGAGGTATCTTCTTCGCCTGTCTGTTCCAACTGTTCAGCACTGCTAGCAGGCGGGAACAATTTTTGCACGGCATGCGGAACAAAAGTGGAGGTGGCAAAGTAAGTGATTTGTTCAAAATGTAAGGCAGATATGCCAGAGGGAGCAAAGGTCTGTGGACATTGCGGTACAGCCTTGGTTGAGCTCAAGCCTTCTAGCGCAAACGCAAAGACATCGACGGCACAGCCTGTTGCCAAAAAGCAAGGAAATAACCCTCCAGCACCTGTAGCAAAAAAAGGAAAGGGGAAGCTAAAGCTCTATCTGGCGCTAATCGTACTTCTGGTAGCTCTTGCAGGGGGCGGACTAGCTTTTGCATACACTCAAGATTTTCTACCAGAAGCCTTAACAGATTCTATTGCAGTAGTCCTCCCTCAAAACCTTACAGAAGACATAGTAGAGCAGAGTCTGCGAGACCTAGGGCTTGAAAATCAGGTCTTTGCCCTGAATCGCGCAGAGAACAGAGAAGATAGTAGTGATACCCTTCTTCCCACTTCTCTTCAAGAAGGCGATTACACAATTGACTCTATTGAGGATATTGAGATTCGTGAAAATGAGGATGGCAACACTGCTTCTGTTGAAGCCCGGGTGACCTTGAGCAATGATGACTTGATAGTAGTCGTTGATATCTTAGCAACTTATAGGCGTGTAGATGATAGGTGGATTCTGCGCGACAATAACATAGAATCTGTAGAGTTTAGTCCTTTGGCTGCGATTGATGAGGATGCAATTATCGCGCGCGTGCAGAGCTACCTTGCCATCTTTGACGGTGAAGGCACTACATCAAACAGCGGAGGATGGTCAAACACTGATAGCAGCGACCCAACTTTAACAAGTCTCTATACAGGAGGCGATTTCTCCGCCACTGTTGAATTGTCACATCTTGATAGTGGCGACTATTTAACTGTGGCAGAGATTTCCTTAGAAAATGAGACACACTTCTATACGGTGAGTGGAACTTTATCTATTACTTACCGATTTAATAATGAGACTGCCCAATGGACTCTAGCGCGCAATGACATGCGATTAGACGACTCTGCATGGACTCCTGATTACAGCAAGATTGTAGGAACATGGGAAGGCACATATCGTGAAACAGAGGGTGATAGAGCTCGATGCTTGGGGGCAAGTTCAACTACACCACAGCTAGTTATTCAAAATATCGATATGCAAAATCGCACCCTTACAGGAACTCTCTCTGGCTTATCTCATAATCACCGCAGGCATCAAACTAACACATCTAACTTTACGACAGGTGATATAAGTTTTCCCGCGACGCAGTTTATTGCAAACATCGATATTGGCACTAGTAGTATCACCTTTAACTATGTGCGCGTAATAGAAAATTCGGATCGCTTTGGCGAAGTTGTTTTTTGTAGCAGTTTGGAATTTGTTGATGGAACGATAATGGGAACAATTCGCAGTGGAGATGGCTGGTGGCACACCAGTGACGTGTTTGATTTCAGAAGGGCTGACTAAGATGACGATGACAGACTCAAAATTTTGCCCACATTGTGGTGAGAAACAGGAAGAAGCTACAGCTTTCTGTGGTAGTTGCGGCAAGAATGTAACACAAGCCACGGCAACCCTTGATTCAGAATCAACATCAGGCTCTAGTAACCCGAAAAGAAGCAAGAAGCCTTTAATCATTGCAGCAGCAGGTGCAGTTGTTGTAGCAGTGCTAGGAATCGCAGCTTGGCAGCTTTTCTTTACTCCACTCAGTTTTGAGGAGTACAGCGAGCAGACGACAGAACTTTGGCGAGAATTCTTCGAAGCATCACTCGACGCAGAAGTAAAGTTGAGTGAACTTGAGCAAGATGATTATGATTACGATGACCCAGAAGTATATGAAAGCTTTTTTGCAATCCTCAACGACACGCTAGTTCGTAAGCAAAGTACAGTAAATCAAATTGAAAGAATTAGAATGCCAGATGAACTAACGGAGCGTGAAGAGCGTCTGCTAGAAGAATTTTTAAGTGCTACAAGCAGTGACATAGGTAGATATATTGCTCTTGCAGATGACTTGCAAGACTTGCGCCAGCACTTGCCAGAACATAACGCCAGCGCAGAAGAATGGACCGACTTCAGTAGAGAGTACACAGGTCTGTTTCGCGAGCATCTGGGTGCAGAGCTCCATGAAGAGGACTTTATCTTTAGAACTGAACTCCGTCTCTACTCATTCCTAGAGCAAAGCTTTGACGGATGGGACTTTTGGCTAAACGATACTGGTCATCAGGTCGATAGTCTAGCACGGAGGCTTGGCTGGGATAGGGCTGCAAGGAATTTCAGAGCTGAATCGCTTAACAGTTGGAGAGATTATGAAAACTTCATAGAAGAAGTGAACTTTACTTTGAACTCTTTTGAAATCTGGTAGTCAACTTGTTCCAGATTTACAAGAATCCAAAACACAATTTTCACTATACAGCATGCACACTAACAGATAGAGAGAGGAAATAATGAAATTTTGTCCACACTGTGGTGAGAAGCAGGAACAAGCTACAACTTTTTGTGGTAGCTGTGGCGAAGCGACGAGCGAAATGACTCAATTGAGCCAGCCATCAGTAGGGCCAATAAGCAATCAGTCAGCAAATCCACCTCTAAATGATGCTGGCTTGGGACTTAGTACCGCAGGAATGGTTTTGGGAATGATTTCCATTGCACTGATTGTTATTCCTTTTGTGGCTATTCCCAGTGCAGTACTTGGTCTTATTGTTTCAAGTGTCGGAAGAGCAAAGGCTGTTCTAGGAAGCGCAAAAGGAATGGCAACTACAGGAATCATCCTGTCACTTATTGCAATTGTACTAGGGATATATGCAGCATATCTTGTAGCGGAAGTTATCAGCAATATACTTTGGACAATTGACAATATGATAAACGCACCTTTCAGATGGTAGTCTAATTTTTAAGCTAGGCGATTTGTGAGGAGCGGTATGAAATTCTGTCCACATTGCGGCAAAAGAAAAGAAGAGGCTACTGCTTATTGTGGTACATGCGGTGCAGTTACATCAGAACAAGCTCATTCAGGACCTGCTAGGACCTGCAAAGATTATGGCCTACCTAAGAAAAGTGCCCGAAGTATAAAGGTTGCTCTTGCTCTTGCTGTTGTGACTGCATTGTGCATAGTGACGATTCCATTAGTGATAGACTTCATTGAACAGCTCTCCGCAGAGCCTTCTCTTGAGGGGTCATATATTGACATTGAAGGCCGCGTCATTATTCAAGTTTGGATTCATGATGATGCTGAATATGTAGACATAGAGAGCCTGCAGGCAACCCTAGAAGGGCATGGAAACGTTGCAGGTGTTGAATTGATTGGCAAAGATGCAGCACTAGAGCGCTTTACTTACATGATGCAAGATTCACCGCAGATTGTTGAACAACTTCGAGACAATCCACTGCCACGTTCACTTGAAGTTGAATTAGTAGACACACAAGAGATTGATGGAGTCGTTAGCCTTATTAAGGGAAGCGATGAGATTTTACGTATTGCTGACAGCCCTGATGACCTAGACCGTTCTGTAACCTATGGTCAGGGGATTGTTGAAACCTTACTGGGTGGCGAGTAATATTCGAAGGGCTACTGTGCAGAAGGAAAGTGTTTTGAACGGTATGGGACACTTTATATTATAAAAATGCCAAGGTCTGACAGATTCTACTAAGGAGCGACATGAAATATTGTCCACATTGTAACGAGGAACTAGCAGAGCAAACTGCTTGCTGTGGCGGTTGTGGACAACAATTGGAGCAAGAGCCACCTGAAGATGCCTCACTTGACTTGCAGGACACATCTGATGTTTCTGAACCGGCAGAGGAAAAGCCATCAAAGAAAAAACGAGGTAAGCTCTATGCTCTTGTAACAATCGCGCTAGCAGCGATTGTAATTGCTCTAATATACGTCCTGCCAGCGGCATTAGAAGACGGTACAGATGATGACCAAGGCACATCAAGTGAGATTATCCTTAGCCCTGACCTTGTTATCTACGATTCTGATACCTCGCCCTTCGCTGTTCTTGAGAGCGATGAAGACTTTGTAATCGTATCAAGTCTTGAAGGCATTGATGAGGCCAGCGTTCTTGCTGCTGGCATTTCGGATGAAACTCCTGTGGGACTGTTGAGGCTAATTGACTCTATAGAGGAAGTTGGTGAAGGATTCAAGCTAATTACTAGTCCTGCCGCACTCACAGATGCCATTGAACAGTGCGATGTCACCTTTGTAGTAGAGATTGCAGAAGATGGGGACTTTGAAGTTAATTATCCAAACAGTGAAGCAAGCTCACTTTTCCTAATTCCTGTAGCTCATGCATCAAGCCCTCCCAATAATCTACTTTCAAGAGAAACAGGATTTGGCACGCTCAGAGCTGGTATGCGCATAGAGGGACATTTGCGCATCAGAAATTTTGAAGTAGATATGAGGGTAGTTTTACGCTGCTATATTGGAGCAGAAGCAACAGTTGATAGCATCTCTTGGGAGCAAAGACTAAAAACACTAAATAAGCCTTTTTCTTTTATGGTAGGTCCTCTGCCTGTGGTTCTTGATAATCGACTTGCTGTCGATGCTAGCTTTGAAGCGCAGGCTGACTTGCTCTCTATCGAACTTTCTGCAGCACTTGATAAGTCAATTGGGTTCCAATACACAAGCAGGCAAGGCTTGCAAGCAGTGCGCGAGGATAATTCTCACTGGCCGCAAGCCCGCGTAGGTCCAAATGGGGAAATCTTTTCAATATCAGCTGAAGCAAAGTTAGAGGTAACACTAAGCTCAAGGCTTTACGGATTAGCAGGCCCCAATCTAAGTGCTGCACTTGTGGGGGATGTGTCAGCCACTTTGAGCCGCATTTCACAAGACAGCGCAACGGCAGGTGCGATTGAACTTCCAGGCACTGACTGGATGCTAGCAGGTAGTTATACCGAAAAGGTTACTGTTCCTATATCAGGCCGCTTCATTCTAGCCATCCCAGATTTTAACCCCTTTAGTAGAAGAGACACTGTTGAACTAGCAAATCATGAATTATTCAACACAAGAGATGCCATAACACTCCTTGATGTGAATCTAGAGTTCGGACATCCTGTCGCAAATGAAATAGAAGCTAATATGCCTCCTGCCTTTAGGTCGATACTGTACGTATGGCAAAATGCACTAGAAGAGTGCATTGGCGATATGGCTTCTGATGACTTAGGTGATTGGCAGACTCCTGCCGATGTTTCACATATTGACTTCGGACACATTGGAGGCTCATTAATAGAATGGCGGAACCATGAGAATCCTGTGCTCAGGTACGCAATTGAGGATTTGAATGGAGACGGTAGTCCCAATTTGATAATTGGCTTCGGTTGTGGTGCTGTCTATTCTTATCAAGATGGTCGCGCTCGATACATATTTGAAGGATACGAAGATGGTGGTTTCTGGGCGCGAAACCATCTCACCATCAGTGGTGATGGATATTTCAGTGTGAGAGGCTCAGGGGGCTGGAATAGCTGGCGGCGCTATTTGTACCGTCTGAATAGTAGAGGCGGGGTCGATTTAATTGCTGCAATAGGGGTGCAACCTGGTATTTTTGACCGTGATGTTAGCGTATGGGAAAACTTTCTGACGGGTGAGATTTACGGTGAAGTAGAAGTAGATTCCTTAGGTATGATTACAAATGGTACGGAATATGAACGAGTCTTTGGTAGACACATAGAAGACATTAGCGAAGCCTTCGATTGGCAAGTTTTCTCTACAGAAGATTAGCTTAAAATTATAGAAGTTAGAGCAGATATGTAATAGCTAGAGGCTTGCTGATATAAGTATAGAAGCTCCCGCACGGCGCAGTATGCACCTACCGCCGGAGCTTCCCTCCATATCTTCCTTTTTTTGCTGTGTTTTGTCCAATGAGCATGACTTAATATGCTGCTACACCATAAGATGTTTAGTGCGGCAAAAAATGACAGGCGAACACCTTTTTATAAATCTCCACAATTTGTTTGCTTGTTGAGGTCTGTCCCATCTAGTATTATCGAACAATCGTTTATTTTCTTGTGATGGGGGTCAGAAAGAGAGTAGAAAATGATTAGATTAGAAGCCTCCGAATATGAGTCATTTGAGGACATCAAGCAGACCGATGATGTAGGGAATGAGTTTTGGTCTGCACGGGACCTGCAGAGAGTCTTGCAGTATGCCAAGTGGGAGAATTTCTCCAAGGTTATTGACAAGGCGATGCTTGCTTGTAAGAACAGTGGATACAGCATCACTAACCATTTTGCTGACGTCAGGAAAATGGTCAAGCTAGGCTCAGGAGCAGAAAAATCAGTCACTGATTACAGGCTCACTCGTTATGCTTGTTATTTGATTGTTCAAAATGGCGACCCGCGCAAAGAGATAATTGCGCTAGGGCAGACCTATTTCGCCATTCAGACCCACAGACAAGAAGTGGCAGATACCTTCAATCAGCTTGATGAAGACAATAAGCGACTTGTTGTTCGTGGCAATATCAAGCAATGGAATCAGCTTCTGGCAGAGGCTGCACGCAATGCAGGAGTGATTACTGAAGAAGAGTTTGCAATCTTTCAGAATTCTGGCTACAAAGGACTTTATGGTGGGTTGACTGTTGCCGATATACACAGCAGAAAAGGTCTGAGCGAAAATGAGAAAATTCTCGATTTTATGGGAAGCACTGAACTAGCAGCCAATCTGTTTCGCATAACGCAGACCGAAGAAAAGCTAAAGATAGATGAAGTTTCAACAGCTATAGATGCTAATGATACTCACTATAAGGTCGCAGAGAAGATTCGCACCGCCATGCTGGACTTAGGAACAACGCTACCAGAGAATTTACCAACACCCGAAAGAAGCGTTCAAGCAATTGAACGCGAGGAAATCAAGAAGCTGAAAGAACCTAAAGTAGCGTTAATGCTTGATGAGTGAATACTCATCTTGGCGCAATGAATGTCTAGGATTGCACCTTTCTCACTTTTGATGCTTGAGTGCCATTATCTTAGGTTGCTACCCACCATAGACACGCTCGGGTGCGTGTTGTTTGACTTCACACCATAACAAGAGTATATTTATACGTCGCGACTTTTTTAGGGGTCGGCTTTTGCTGTGTTTTTGTGCTTGAAAGCTGTATGGGACGCACCTTGCTACTGTACAGAACTCACAACAGGGCACTTAAACAGAGGGCAAAGGGGGGAAACGCCCTGTCGCGCACTACATAGAAACAATGCGGGGACCGGAAAACTCGCATACTAGAAAGGACAAGTTTTGCCTACTATTAACCAGCTAGTACGGAAGGGCCGCAAAAAGGCCGAAGTAAAGTCGAAGACACCGGCTCTGAAGGGTAACCCTCAGCTACGTGGAGTATGCACCCGTGTATACACCACTACGCCTAAAAAGCCGAACTCTGCGCTTCGTAAGGTTTGCCGTGTGCGCCTGTCAAACAGCATGGAAGTGACTGCCTACATCCCAGGCATCGGTCACAACCTGCAGGAACACAGCATCGTGCTAGTTCGTGGTGGTCGTGTTAAGGACCTACCTGGTGTTCGCTATAAAGTAGTTCGCGGAGCGCTTGACGCAGCTCCTGTAGCAAATCGTGCGCAAGGCCGTAGTCACTACGGTGCAAAGAAGGAGAAATAAACCATGCCCAGACGTGCAGCAGCAGAGCGCCGCGAAGTCACACCCGACGCGCGCTATAACAATCGCCTAGTTACGCAACTAATTAACAAAATCCTTTGGGACGGCAAAAAGTCAGTCGCCGAAGGAATCGTATACGGCGCATTCGACATCATCGAAGCCAAAACAGAACAAGACCCGCTGACCGTGTTCAAGAAAGCCATGGACAACGTGCGCCCAACACTTGAGGTTCGCCCAAAGCGTGTTGGTGGAGCAACCTACCAGGTTCCCGTAGAAGTAAACGCACGCCGCAGCACCACGCTTGCAATCCGCTGGATTGTAGACTTCTCACGCAAGCGTCGTGAAAAGTCAATGACAGAACGTCTCGCCGCTGAAATCATGGATGCCGCCGAAGAAACAGGCGCGTCAATCAAGAAGCGCGAAGATCTTTACAAAATGGCCGAAGCAAACCGTGCGTTCTCGCACTATCGCTGGTAAAACAGGTAAGGATTACACAAACAATGGCACAAAACTTTTCACTTGATAAAACACGTAATATCGGCATCATGGCACACATCGACGCCGGTAAAACGACCACTACAGAGCGCATCCTGTTCTACACCGGCAAGACTCACAAGCTAGGTGAAGTACATGACGGAGGCGCAACCATGGACTGGATGGTTCAGGAGCAGGAACGTGGTATCACCATTACTTCTGCTGCAACCACCTGTTTCTGGGGCGACTATCGCATCCAAATCATCGACACCCCAGGCCACGTAGACTTCACCGTAGAAGTAGAGCGTTCACTGCGCGTACTAGACGGCGCAGTCGCTGTATTCTGTGCAGTTGGCGGAGTAGAACCCCAGTCAGAAACAGTCTGGCGCCAGGCAGACGGCTACCAGGTTCCCCGTATGGCCTACGTAAACAAGATGGACCGCACCGGTGCGGACTTCGAAAACGTAGTGGGCATGATGAAGGAACGCCTGGGTGCGACTCCTATTAAGATTCAACTACCCATGGGTTCAGAGGATCAGTTCGTAGGCATCATCGACCTCGTAGAGATGAATGCCATCTTCTTCAACGAAGGGGAGAACAACATCGATCCAACGGTTGGTGAAATCCCTGCAGAGTATCTAGAAGCAGCAGAGCTTGCTCGTGAAGAAATGATGGACGCAGCATCAGAGGCTGACGAAGACCTCATGGTGAAAATCCTCGAAGACGAAGAAATCACTGCTGATGAAATCAAGGCAGCACTACGTAAGGGCTGTATTGCCTGTACCTTCACCCCAGTGATCTGTGGTGCATCCTTTAAGAACAAGGGTGTTCAGCAGATGCTAGACGCTGTTGTTGACTTCCTGCCTTCACCACTAGACATCCCAGCGATTTCTGGTGAGAACACAAAGACAGGCGAAGAAGAAACACGCAGCGCTGATGTAAAAGAACCTTTCGCAGCTCTAGCCTTTAAGGTTATGACTGATCCTTTCGTAGGTCGCCTGACCTACTTCCGCGTATACAGTGGAAAGCTAGACAGCGGTTCATACGTACTGAACAGCACAAAGGGCAAGAAAGAGCGCATTGGTCGTCTACTACAGATGCATGCTAACAGCCGTGAAGACATCGACGCAGCTTGCGCTGGTGACATCGTAGCTGCTGTAGGTCTAAAGGACACCAGCACAGGTGACACGCTTTCAGCAGAAAACGCACCGATTCAACTGGAATCGATGGAGTTCCCAGACCCAGTAATCGACATTGCAATCGAGCCTAAAACAAAGGCGGAGCAGGACAAGCTAGGTATTGCTCTTGCTAAGCTAGCTGAAGAGGACCCAACCTTCCGCGTACGTACTGACCAAGAAACTGGCCAGACCATCATCGCGGGTATGGGCGAGCTCCACCTAGAGGTTATCGTTGACCGTCTACTGCGCGAGTTCAAGGTAGAAGCTAACGTTGGTAAGCCACAAGTAGCCTACCGTGAAACCGCAGGCAAAAATGTTGATAAGGTAGACGTCAAGTACGCACGTCAATCAGGTGGTAAGGGTCAATACGGCCACGTAATCATCAACCTAATCGCACGTGAACCAGGCGAGGGCTACCACTTCGACAACAAAATCGTTGGTGGATCAATCCCCAAAGAATATATCCCATCCGTGGACAAGGGCATGCAAGAAGCGCTGGACAGCGGTATTCTTGCAGGCTTCCCAACGGTAGATATTGGTGTAGAGCTTATTGATGGTTCATACCACGACGTAGACTCAAGCGAAATGGCTTTCAAAATCGCAGGCTCAATGGCAATCAAGGAAGCTCTGCGCAAGTCTTCACCAAAACTGCTAGAGCCTATGATGGCTGTAGAAGTAGTAACACCAGAAGAGTACATGGGTGACGTAATGGGTGACCTCAGCGGTCGCCGTGGACAAATCGAAGGTATGGAGCCTCGTGGAACTGCTCAGGTAGTTCGCGCTAAGGTGCCGCTTTCAGAAATGTTCGGTTACTCAACAGACCTACGTTCAAAGACGCAGGGTCGTGCGGTATACACCATGGTGTTTAAGGCTTACGAGCAAGTTCCGAAATCAGTTGCAGAAGAAATCACTGCAAAATCTGAGATTAGCTAAGTATAGGAAGAAGGAATTAACGTGGCACAAAGAATCAGAATCCGCTTAAAGGGATACGATCACGAAATCGTAGACCAGAGCACCAAAAAGATTGTTGATACAGCTATCAAGACCGGCGCTAAAGTAGTAGGGCCAGTTCCGCTTCCAACTTCGCGCAATCTTTACTGCGTAATCCGCTCACCGCACGTAAACAAAGACAGCCGTGAGCAGTTCGAGATTCGCACACACAAGCGTCTCATCGACATCATCGACGCAACACCAAAGACTGCTGACTCGCTGGGTCGACTTGACCTACCAGCTGGCGTCGAAATTGAAATAAAAGCTTAACTAGAAGCACACCAGATGCCCAGACTCGGCGTCGGATAGAAAATCCGCTTGCTCACCTAGCCTAGTAGGCTTCACAAGCAGACTTTTCTAGCCTCCTTGATTCTGAACATCTAGAGCACTTCTAGCGCAAGATGGTACAAAGCCCAGCACTTTAGGGTTGATGATAGAAGAGAGCAGTCCGCTAAGGATTTGGACACGGGGTCCAAATAAGGTCTTACGACTGCAAGAGGAAAGGCAATAGGTACTAAGTAATGACAAGAAAGCTACTCGGCCGCAAGCTGGGGATGACACAGGTCTGGACTGAAGAGGGCAACCTCCTTCCAGTAACGGTCATCGAAGCTGGCCCCTGTGTTGTCACACAGGTAAAGACTGCTGATAAAGAGGGCTATGATGCCCTACAAATCGGCTTTGGTGACATTCGTGAAAAGCTTGTGAACAAGCCTAAAGCGGGGCACTTTGCAAAGGCAAAGGTAGAACCACTGCGTCATCTTGCAGAGATTCGCCTTAATGCACCTGCAACTAACAAGGTAGGCGACGTACTGACTGTCGAAGACTTTGCAGATGCAGAAAAGGTAAACGTTGCAGGCGTTAGCAAGGGTAAAGGTTTTGCTGGTGTTATGAAGCGTCACAACTTCGGAGGCGGACCAGGTTCACACGGTTCACGTTTCCACCGTCGTCCTGGTTCAATCGGACAGGCAGCAACACCTGCAAAGGTATTCAAAGGTAAGAAAATGGCAGGACAAATGGGTAACGACAAAGTTACTGTCCAAGGCCTAAAGGTAGTAAAGGTCGACACTGACCAGAACCTACTACTAGTGAAGGGTGCCGTTCCTGGCGGCAAAAACGCGCTACTAACTATCACAGCACAGTAGCACCGGTATTTGTCGTATTTATAGGAGATAAAGAAACATGACAACACTAAAAGTTAAAGATAAGAAGGGAGCAGCCGCCGGTACTGTAAAGACAGACGAGGCAATCTTTGCGATTGAGCCTAATCTGTTTGCAGTTCACCAGGTAGTGCGTAGCCAAATGGCTGCAGCCCGCGCTGGTACCCACAGCACCAAGACACGCGGCCTCGTCCGCGGTGGTGGCCGTAAGCCCTGGCGTCAAAAGGGAACAGGTCGTGCCCGTCAAGGTACGATTCGTGCACCCCAATGGAAGGGTGGTGGGGTAGTCTTTGGACCGACTCCTCGTAGCCACGGCTTCAAGGTGCCTAACAAGGTCGTTAAGCTAGCTATGAAAAGTGCAATCTCAGCCAAAGTAGCAGACGGCAACTTCTTCGTAGTAGATGCTTTAGACTTCGATAAGCCTTCAACAAAGGAAGCTATCAAGACCCTGGACGCACTCGGCCTAAAGGATAAGAAAATCACTATCATCCTAGGCAACGAAGACACTGACGCCTACCTGTCACTGCGCAACATCCCGCGTGTTCGCCCGATTTTCGCGTTTGAGGCTAACACCTATGACATCGTAGACAACACAGCTGTTCTTGCAACTAAGGAAGCAGTAACTTACCTCGGGGAGGTGCTGAGCTAATGTACGATCCTCGTCAAATCATTGTGCGCCCGATTATTTCTGAAAAGTCTATGGACATGATGGAAGGTCAAAACAAGTACACCTTTGAGGTACTAAAGACGGCCACAAAGCCACAAATCGCGCAAGCCGTTGAAGAAATCTTTGACGTATCGGTGTTGAAGGTAAACACCATGAACGTAACTGGTAAGCCACGTCGCGTACGTTTCCATAAGGGTACATCGCGCACTTGGAAAAAAGCAATCGTCACGCTGGCAGCGGGCGATAGTATCGAACTATTCGTGAACTAGGAGTGAGAACTAATGGCTATTAGAAAGTATAAGCCGAC
>WQVS01000025.1 GCA_009785705.1 Coriobacteriia bacterium | reverse complement strand
TGAACTTCCCTCTAATCATAAAGAAATAGCTTATAACTTACTAGACTACCTAGGTATTACAAAAGACAAAGCAGATAGGTCTGTAACTAAACTTTCAGGTGGAGAACAACAAAGAGTAGCTATAGCTAGAGCACTAGCTACAAATGTAGATTTAATACTAGCTGATGAACCTACAGGAAACTTAAATGAAGAGATGGAAACAGAACT
Source organism: Coriobacteriia bacterium (assembly GCA_009785705.1). Taxonomy (GTDB): domain Bacteria; phylum Actinomycetota; class Coriobacteriia; order WRKU01; family WQUG01; genus WRBW01. The sequence goes on along the minus strand of WQVS01000025.1, from coordinate 13,924 downwards.
TATAGATATTTTTAAGAAATTAGCTAAAGAACATAACAAGTGTGTAATAGTAGTAACACACTCTACTGTTATTGCTGCACAATCAGATGTTAGCTATAGGCTATATAAGGGAAAGTTGAGTTTAGAGCGTGAGTGATTTCTTGAAACAGTTCTCTGATGAGAACTACAATGCTGAAGAGTTCTCTGAAGTGCTTAATGGGCCGACAGGCCTGGATGATCGCGATCCTTTAAGTTCTGGCGAGGAGGTAGATCGCACTGCAGAAAATGCAAGTAAAATACTGGCAGATTTAGTGCCAGATGACCCTGAAGTTTTAAGAGATGACTTTCCTTTGCTAGAAATGGATGCAGGGGGAGAATCCTTGCGAGAGGATCGTCTGGCAGAAGAAGAATTTCCACAGGAAGAAGCTCCGCAAGAAGATTCCCTACCAGATGAGCATTTCTTACAGGATGACTATTTGCAAGAAGAGTCTACTTCAGAAGGTGCCTTCAGAGAAGAAGAGCAGGACACCATAGTTTATCCTGTGATACGAGAAGAGCCTCAAGAAATAACACAGGCACCAAAAAATCCAAGACAAAAGATAGCATCTGCAGCTCACGAAGTAAAAAAAGACAAAAATTATGACAAGAAAAAACTAACAAAGTATGCAGCTATTGCTTTCTCTGTCCTAGCTCTTTCGGCTCTCGCCTTTGGAATCTTTTTTATCACTAACCAAGTACAAGTAAGGGACTTTGTAGGAGTTCAAGTAACAGAAGCTAGAACTTGGGGTATACAAAATAGAATCACTATAGAAGTAAGAGAAGAATATAGCTTAGAAGCTGATTCTGGTATAGTCCTTGCTCAAAACAGAGAAGCAAATTCAAACATATCTAGAGGCTCTGTTCTTGTACTTGAAGTATCAAAAGGTCCTGACATGAATGAAGTCATAGAACTTCCAGATTTTGAGAGCATGACTACTCAAGAAGTAAGGGAGTGGAGACAAGAGATTCAAGCACTTAACGTAAATATCAATGAAGAATACTCAGATGACATTGATAGAGGAGAGTTCATAAGACTTGAGTTTACCAGCCAAGATGTTACAGAAGAAAACTACACAAGAGCAGATGGTCTGCTGATATATATGTCTAGAGGAAAACAAGTCTTCGAGGCAAATATAGTAGTTCCAAACTTCAGAGATGAACCACTATCTAGAGCACAAGAATGGGCAAGAGAACATGGAATAGAGCTAAAAACAGAAGAAGCACCACACACAAGCATAGAAGCTGGAAATATCACAGGGCAAAGCGTTGATGCAGGACAGAGAGTTGCAAGAGAAAGTGAACTAACTATAACCCTATCCCAAGGACCGGCAACTACAGTTCCTAACTTTGCAAATATCTCTTCAGAACTTGCCCTAGAAATTCCAAATCTAGAAGTCACTGTACAAAGAAGATATAGTACCTCTGTCTCCTTTGGAGGACTCATATCACAATCAGTAAATGCAGGAACAGAGCTTGTTGGAGAAAACAAAGCAGTAACTGTGGTCTATTCTCTCGGTAGACCCTACATAGATAACCTACTCGGAGAATCTGAAAGTGTATTGGCTGAATATTTCTATAACTTTACCTCTCAAGGAGCAAACATCTCTTATCAGATCTTCTACGTTGACGGATATGAACCAAAAGGAAGTATAGTACGCATGTCTCGATATGCTCAGTTCTTAGGCATGAATGACCATGTTCGCATTGATGTGAGTCGGGGCAATAGGACTCCTCCTGTTGTGCTAGAAGCTGATGGGGAATAGAGAGCAAGCAGATAAGTGTAAGTAGGGCGCAACATAAGCACTTCGAAGGGCATGTCTTAGATTAAAGGGCATGCCCTTTTGAATTTGCTACACTGATGTGCATGGAATCACTCTTTCAGCGCATGCACACATACTCACTTCGCTACGAGCTCTTTGAGAAGGACTCTCCACTTTTACTGATGTTATCAGGGGGCGGTGATTCGGTTGCCTTGTTGCATCTGCTTGCAGACTCACAATATTCAGAGTTTAAGACTGACTATAACCTTAGTGTCATGCACGTCAATCATCAATTAAGAGGGGAAGATGCTGACGCAGACGAAGCCTTTGTAATTCGGGTCTGCCAGCAACTCGGGGTAGCTATTGAGGTGCGGCACATTGATGTTGCAAGATACGCCCAAAGGCGCAAGCTGAACTTGGAAGATGCTGGTCGCATTTTGCGCTATCGTGAAGCAGAAGCTTATCTAGATGAACTCTGTGAGCTAAGGCAAGAACCTAAAGACAAAGGTCGAATTCTTACAGCACACACTCGTGACGATCGCGTTGAAAATTTCTTTGTACGCGCTATCTATGGCTCAGGTTTAGGTGGACTTGCTGGTATGGCAGCTAAACGCGGACGTATTGTAAGGCCGTTGCTAGATATTGATCGTGCAGAATTGCGCGACTGGCTAATCACAGAGGGACATGCCTGGCGTGAAGACTCCAGCAATGAGGATACCAGTCGAACCCGTGCCTTTATTCGTGCACACATTGTGCCAGAAGCAGAAAAATTGCGCCCTAACTTTAGGGAAAATCTTGCAAGGACGATGGATTTCGTTGCGGATGACGATAGCTTGCTGTCAGGCATGGCGTTAAGTTTTGCACAAGACTTTTGCTTAGAGCGCAATGAAAGTGAAAGTATTGTTCTCGATGCACGTCTTATGTTGACACTTGATCCCATAATGGCGCGTCGTGTTATTCGCTGTGCTATCACAGAGACCTTTGAAGACGCGTCACGTCTTGACGCGTCACATGTAATGGCGATATTGGAGGGACTGGACGAGCTCCGCCGCCTTGTTGATGGGGGGGAGAAGTTGCCGCCCAGAAAACTTCTTTTTTCGCGAGATATTCCCCCTGCTCTGCGAGTTAAGATTAATTGCGCTACAATTGAGGTTGCTCGGATTCAAAGTTAGCTGTGGCTTTTTGGGCTGGTAGAGCCTAAGTGCTGCTGTGCTACTCGCTGCTTTGTAGCAGCAATTCCCACTGAACTGCACCAAAGATAGTATTTGATTTGTATGAGAGGTTGAGGCTTTTAATATGAACAATGAGACCAGTGTGACTGCAATACATCCCGATGTTGAAAGGATGCTGGTAAGCGAAGAGCAATTGCGTCAGCGCAATATAGAGCTAGGCGCTGCCATTTCGCGCGATTATGCTGATAGAGAAGTCCTCATTGTGGGCGTGTTAAAGGGTGCAGCATGGTTTGTTTCTGACCTCACACGTCAACTGACCTGCGATTTTACCGTTGATTATATGGCAGTATCTAGTTATGGAGCGGCGCATAAATCTTCCGGTGTTGTGCGTATCTTAAAAGATCTTGAGGTGCCTCTGGAGGGACGTCATGTTCTTATTGCAGAGGACATTCTTGATACGGGCTTGACTCTCAAATATCTGATTCGCAATTTTCTTGCTCGCGGTGCTGCAAGTGTTGAAATTGCAGCCTGTGTTGTGAAAGAGGGTGCGCAAGAAGAGAAGATCGATGTTCGCTATGAGGGCTTTGTATTGCCCAATGAGTTTGTTGTGGGATACGGGCTTGACTATGCTGAGCGCTATCGTGGATTGCCCTATATTGGAGTATTGAGTCCTAGAGTATATGAAGATGCCTAGATTCTTCTGTGTCGATGTAGTATCGATGTGGGATTTTCATAGGGCAAAACAATAGATTTTGGATAGAATAGATAGATGTGCGATAGACGACCTAAGTCTAAAGACTTGCAGATAAAAAATTATTGACATAAGAGTAGGTAGGTAGTTGTGGCCAATATTAAGCCAAATCCAAAGCAAAAACCAAAACAAAAGCAGCAAGACCCAAAGGTAAGTCGAAGAAATCTTTTAATTTATGGCCTAGCGGGTCTGGTCTTGGTGTGGTTTGTATCAGTGCAAGTAGGAAACACTCTTATAAGCGGGGATGAACCAACAGAGTTCTCTACAGCCGAATTTAGAGCACTTGCAGAAGAAGGTCTTGTTAACGACGTAGACATTTTCATCAATGACAACAATCGTCTTGCTGGGAAGTACTGGGAAGACAGTGATGAGATGAAGGCAGATCTCGAAAGGGATGAGCCACAGGATTATAACGAGTTTACTTCGGTCTGGCCAGGTGATGGCTTTGATGACTTTGCTCGAGAGAACAATATTGAAAGTTGGAATGTTGACACTACAGAGGTGTTTGCCTGGGGAACCATCCTCATGAGCTTCCTGCCTTTGCTGATAATCATTGGTCTAATATTCTTCTTCTTCACTCGTATGACCGGTGGCGGCCAGGGTGGTGTTATGGGCTTTGGCAAGGCTAAGGCTAAAAAGACTGACAAAGAAAAGCAAACAGTGACTTTCAAGGATGTTGCTGGCTGTGATGAAGCCCTGCAAGAACTGGCAGAAGTGCGTGACTTCCTGGCTGACCCAAAACGTTTTGAAAAAATGGGAGCACGTATCCCTAAGGGTGTGCTGTTAGTAGGTCCTCCTGGTACAGGTAAAACCCTGCTTGCGCGTGCAGTTGCAGGTGAAGCAGATGTACCTTACTTCACAATCTCTGGTTCAGATTTTGTGGAAATGTTTGTTGGTGTTGGTGCGAGTCGTGTTCGTGACCTGTTTGAGCAGGCAAAAGCTGAAGCACCAGCGATCATCTTTATTGATGAAATCGATGCTGTAGGTCGCCAACGTGGTGCAGGCCTAGGTGGCGGTCACGATGAGCGTGAACAAACTCTGAACGCGTTGCTGGTAGAGATGGACGGCTTTGAGATGCAAGACAATGTGATTTTGCTTGCAGCTACCAATCGTCCTGATGTGCTAGATCCGGCACTGCTACGCCCTGGACGCTTTGACCGTCAGGTAATCGTAGATCGCCCTGACTTGAAGGGCCGTGAGGCAATACTGAAGGTGCACGCAAAGAACAAGCCTTTGGCAGAAGGCGTTGACCTAAGTGTCATTGCGCGTCGTACTCCTGGGTATACGGGTGCCGACCTGCAGAACCTGCTAAATGAAGCAGCTTTGCTCGCCGCACGTGGCAACAAAGAAGCCATTGAGATGTCTGACGTTGAAGAGGGCATTGATCGCGTACTGATGGGTCCAGAGCGCAAGAGCCGTCTTATCTCTGAAAAAGAAAAGCTAACTATTGCTTATCATGAGGCAGGACATGCGATTGTGGGACACTATACTCCTCACAGTGATCCGGTGCATAAGGTGACCATCATTCCGCGTGGTGGCTCGCTCGGTTCGACTTGGCAACTACCTACAGAAGACAGATTCCTAAAGTCGAAGAAGGAAATGCTTGACGACATTGCCGTTCTTCTATCGGGACGTGCTGCAGAAGAGATTACTTCTGGTGATGTTACAACAGGTGCGTCTAATGATATTGAGCGCGCGACAAAGATTGCAAAGAGCATGGTTATGCGCTTTGGCATGAGTGACGTACTGGGTCCGCAATGCTTTGGTGAAGAGCCAGAGAATGTTTTCCTAGGTCGCGACTTCTCTAAGGGTAATGACCACTGTGAAGAAACTGCGGCAACCATTGACCGTGAGGTTGCACGCATAATCAAAGATGGGCATGAGCGCGCCTATGAAATCCTCAAGCGTGAGCATGATATGTTGATGCTCATGGGTGAAGAGCTCATGAAAAATGAAACTCTGGAAGGCGAAGAGCTTGACAAGGTTTTCGCTACAGGGACTATAAAGGTTCAGAGGGAAACTCTTGTGCCAGAAGCTGATTCAGCTGAAGATAAGGCTGTAGAACCAGCAACAGCAGAGCAAGATGCTAGTGATACCGCCAGTGACGAGATATCTCTTGGATCAAAATAAGATTGAGCAAGGTGTACGTCTGATACTGGAAGGTATTGGAGAAGACATCAACCGCGAAGGTCTTATTGACACACCAAAGCGTGTGGCATCAATGTATGCAGAGATTTGTTCTGGCCTGCATGAAGACCCTGCAGAACACTTCAAAGTAACTTTTGGCGAGCACCATCAAGAGATGGTGCTCGTGCGTGATATTCCTCTTTATTCAATGTGCGAACATCATCTGGCACCTTTTATTGGAAAGGCGCACGTTGCCTATATTCCTGGTGACAGTGGTCAGATTTGTGGACTCTCAAAACTTGCCCGCGTTATTGAGGTTTTTGCACGCAGATTACAGGTGCAAGAACGTCTCACCTCACAAATAGCAGAGAGCATCGTTACCCACCTAGAGCCTTTGGGTGTGATTGTGGTAATAGAGGCAGAGCATCTCTGTATGTCCATGCGCGGAGTGCGCAAACCAGGGGCAGAAACCATCACCTCCGCAGTTCGTGGAATCTTCCGCGATGACTCAAAGACGCGCGCAGAGGCACTGGCACTCATTCATCGCTAATTAAGTAAAGCAGGTATCCCTATGGACGCTACTAATACCACAATAGAATCTGATGCTGCTACTGCCTGTCAGGCAGAGGATGGGGCAAGCAAAGGCAGCAGTGTGCAAATAATGGGCATTCTTAACGTCACGCCTGATTCCTTCTCTGATGGAGGTCTTTATACTTGCCCTAATAAGGCACTAAATTTTGCTCAGAACCTAATCGCTGCAGGTGCTAGTATTATTGATGTTGGGGGCGAATCGTCTCGTCCAGGAGCAGAGCCTGTTTCTGTCGAAGAAGAACTTGCGCGTGTACTGCCTGTTATTGAGGGACTGTCCAAATATCTTCAATTTCAATCCTTAGAAGAGAAGGTGCGCATCTCAATAGACAGCTACCATCCTGAGGTAGCGGCTGCAGCTTGCAAAGCAGGTGCTAGCATCATTAATGACATCTCAGGTTTCCGCGACTCTGAAATGATTGAAGTTGCTGTTGCTGCAGAAGTAGACTGTGTGCTTATGCACATGGCAGGGGAGCCTCGCACCATGCAAAACGACCCTTTTTATGTGGATGTAGCAGAGGAGGTCTGTGACTATCTGCTAGAGGGTGCCCAACGCTTGCGAGAGGCAGGCATTCCTGCACATCGTATATTTCTTGATCCTGGATTTGGATTTGGAAAAATGCAGAATCATAACTTCGAACTTTTCTTGCACATGGATATACTTGCACGACGCGTGCACGACGAAGGTTATAGGCTGCTAGCAGGCATATCACGCAAATCTTTCATAGCTAACATTTTTGGAATTGATGATGCCTGTGCTCGCGATGAAGCTTCGGCAGAACTTGCGGCAGCTCTTGTAGCAGGTGGTGCAAATGTAGTTCGCGCTCACAATCCCGAATTGACGAAGGCTGCCCTTGCAAAAATGACTTCGGAAAGTGCCTATATTGCTCTGGGTTCGAACTTAGGTGGTCCGATAGTTAACATTGCAAAGGCGCTCTGCTTGCTAGATGAGCTTCCTCTAACGCAGGTGAAAGAGATTGCCAGTCCTGTGATGAGTGAACCTGCTTATGATGCAGACCAAATGTCCTTCACTAACACGGTGTGTCGCGTTGAGACAAAACTAGGCCCCTTAGCCCTCTTTGCTTATATGCAGGCAATTGAGGTCGACATGGGACGTGAGAAAACACGGGTAAATGGCCCTCGAGTCATTGATTTGGATTTATTGAGTTACGGTGACCATATTATTGACCTTCCTGATCTTACTGTTCCGCATCCGCGCATGAATGAACGTACCTTTGTTTTGGAACCTCTACAAGAAATCGCTCCAGATTTTGTTCTTCCTGGTGGCCTGCCGCTTGAGCCCGCATCAAAAATATATGGCGCTATTACTGCTCGTATTCCGCTTAATTTGCTGCAATCTGAAATTGAACAAAAGAAGCAACGAAGTCAGCGCATTGCAGAGCGTGAGCGCAAGGATAAGCAAGATCCCTATGACTGGAGCAATTGGGATAATTGGAGCAAAAATAGCTAGCCTAGACGCTTGGGAGTGGGCTAAACTAGACAACTTAACCATCGAGATTGATATTTACAGGGCTTAGTTATGCCTGCAAAGCATAGAGGAGACTTTCATGAGTACGCAGAGTTCTACTAAAAAGCAGTTCACTACACCTGATTTCTTTGCCTATAAAGAAGCAAAAAAGCGCATTGTTATGTGTACAGCTTATGACTATACACAGGCAAGATTGGTTGAGGCAGCAGGTGCTGACGTGCTTTTAGTGGGAGATTCACTAGGCATGACAACGCTAGGATATGACAGCACTTTGCCCGTAACTATGGATGATATGTTGCGCGCAACAGCATCAGTCACTAGGGGTGCACCTAGTAGCTACGTCGTGGCAGACATGCCCTTTATGAGTTATCAATCTTCACAGCAAGAAGGTATGCGCAATGCAGCAGCGCTTATTGCGCAGGGTGGAGCATCAGCACTGAAGGTTGAAGGAGCCTCTCTTGAGGCGCTAGCCTTTATTGAGGCACTTGTTGCAGCAGGCATTCCTGTTGTGGGGCATCTGGGCCTTACTCCTCAATCAATTAACGCCTTAGGTACTTATCGTACGCAGGCAAAGGAAGTCGAAGAGGTCATCAGGCTTATGATGGATGCACATGGCCTTATGACGGCAGGTGTTTGCGCCATTGTACTAGAATGCGTGCCAACAGAGGTTGCTCAAGAACTTAGTGACATGCACATGCTGCCGATTATTGGTATTGGGTCTGGTGTGCACTGTGATGGGGAAGTGCAGGTATTTCATGACCTGTTGGGCTTAAGTGACTTTAAGCCTCGTCATGCAAAGCGATATATTGATGGCGCTGGCACTTTAGACAAAGCTCTAAAGGAGTATGTCCAGGACGTCCGCAATAGCAAATTTCCAACCAAGACACAATCAAGCAGTATCGACCAGAATATTATCGATGATGCCGCCTCCATTTTCGTAGAACACCTGATAGAAAAAGTAGAAGAGATGGGCGGTAGCGCTGAGTTCATCCAAGATGATGCGTCGCTTGATTTGGATCCAGACTTTGAAGCTGTACCAGAGGACTCCAGCAGATTCTTTAATGGAGGGTCTCGTGCTCATCTCAACTGATGAGTTAGCTGGCATCACTGATATTGGTACCTTAGGCTTTGTGCCAACGATGGGTGCTCTGCACGCAGGACATGCTTCTTTAATCAAGGTCTCTGTTCGTCAGTGTGATGTGACAGTCGTGTCTGTTTTCGTAAACCCTGCACAATTCGGAGAGGGCGAAGACCTTGATCGTTACCCTCGTACTCTTGAAGCAGATATCTCAATTGCGAAAGAGGCAGGGGCAGACTACGTTTATGCCCCAACAATTGAGGAAGTATATCCCCACTACCCAGCACTTTCTCTTGCGGGAGAAGAGCTTGAACCAGGACTATTGGCTCGAAACTGGGAGGGAAAATTGCGCCCAGGTCACTTTGAGGGTGTTGTAGCAGTAGTGAAAAGACTTTTTGACTTAGTTCAGCCGGATTATGCTTATTTTGGTGAAAAAGACTTTCAGCAGTTGCGTGTACTGGAGGATATGGTTGCAAGACTGCAATTGCCTGTAGAGATTAGGCCTTGCTTCACTATGCGAGATGCTGATGGCATAGCCCTGTCAAGCAGAAATCGCTATTTAAGTGCAGAAGAGCGCGAGCAGGCAAGAAGTATACCTACTGCCTTGATGGCGATGCGTGATGCCTTTAAAGAAGGTGAGACTGGTACAAACAAGCTTCTAAATTTGGCTCAAGACGTGCTGGATGAGAGCATACAGCTAGACTATCTGGCAATCGTTGATGAGCTCACCCTAGAGCCTATAGAGCGACTCACAGAAGGATGCGATCGACAGGCACGAGCCATCTTTGCAGGAAGAGTCGCTTCGACTCGACTTATAGATAATCTCCCTTTTAATTCTTAACCTCTTGCTGACAACATTATGCATTTGAAAGGTTGTCAGTAATTTTGTCTTATAAACCATTAAGTTCCTATAAGCCACAAATTAAAGCTCCCCTTTAGACACGCAGTCTAAAGGGGAGCTGGCGGAATATCGAATCCTAAGTGCTTTTAACCTTTTTTCTTAGTAGCAATGAAGAAGGCTGCTCCTCCAGATGCAATGAGCCCTGCTAGTACTGCCAATAAAGGAAGCCAGCCAATTTGCAGCGAATCATCGACATCTTCTTCAACGGTGTCCACTGCAGTTTCTGCACCATCTTCTGGCGCATCATAATCAATATCAGATTCGCCCTCATACAATTCGCCCTCGTATAATTCGTCTGAGATAGCTTCAATAGCTTCAGTTTCGTCACCTGCACCTTCTTCATCGTTGCTGACTTCAGCAGCATTAGCTGTAGCGACAATCACGGGCGATAAAAGGCTAGGAACATCTGCTTGTACAGCAAAGAGTCCACCTATAGTAAATAGCGTCAGTGCAAGCACAAACACACTGCCTTTTTGAATCCTCATGAATTTCCCCATTTCTATTTCGTAATTTTTTATAATGCTAATTATCAAAATCTGAGCACAATTCTACCATGCGTCAAGTAACCAAGGTAAGGTCAAGGCTTAACGACTGCTTCTAATCCTTTTTCTGATTCTTGAAGGGCTTGGTTGCTTTTTATCTACCTTTGCGCCTAGTTGAGATATGCGTTCAAAATCGGGGGTAGGAGGTATGGGTAAGTATACGTTAAAGCAGCTACCGTACTCTGGCGGGGGAGCATCAGAATGTTCGTCAGGCAACCTTACTTCGTCTGCTCCAAAGCGCGCATCGATAGCGCCACCATGGGATTTTACGATTGCCTTAACAATGGACAAACCTAGTCCGCTACCACCTGTTTTTCGATCGCGGCTATACTGCTGCCTATTAAAGCGGTCAAATATTTGAACACGCTTACTGGCGGGGATACCTGGCCCATCATCATATACTGACAAGCAAGCAAATTGCTCAACATCTGCAAGATGCTCTTCGTGTACCAGGGGACCCAACTCATGTCTCTGAGCAGTGCTGTACTCTATCCAGACGTGTCCGCCTTCACCTACAGCACGGGAGGCATTGTCCATTAGGTTTACCACAACCTGCTGGATGCGATCGATGTCACCCAGGATTTCTTCGGGTTCCCCGTAGGTTTCGAAATGCACATTACGTACATCGATGATGTGGTCTAGAGTTGCTTCGGCACGCTCGACTGCTGTTCCAAGGCTAAAGCGCGATAGTTTGATTTCGCCCGTTCCGCCTTCAATGCGCTGCAGAGTCAGAAGGTCATTGGCAAGTCGTGTGAGGCGAGCAGACTCAGAAATAATCATATTAAGAAAGCGCACACGGTCTTCCTCTTCCATGTCGCCTTCCAGCAATGTTTCTGCAGCACCACGTATGGAGGTGAGAGGAGTACGCAGCTCATGTGACACGTCACTGATGAAGCCTGATTCCCTCTGGTCCTCAGTTCGCACATCACCTAAAGCGGATTCACCTTCGTCTGCCATGCGATTAATCTGCTCTGAAAGACCTCGCAATTCCGTAATGTTTGACCCCCAGGTACGCGCGGATTTATTTCCGCGATTGTATTCTCGTACCTTCTCGGTCATAGAGGCAACATCGCGCTCAATTGCTGTTGTTGTTTTACTGGTCATAAGCCAAGTGATACTGGCAACAGCAACACTGATGAAAAAGACATAGATGACATTTTCATAATTGCCCGTAAAAAAGGACATTGATCCTGCACCTAGAGCTGTGGCAAAGGTTGAGAAAAGGCCAATAGTGCGCGCATGACGCTCTATGCGGGATTTTATAGAATTGCGCGAACTAGACATTTAGGAATAACTTTAAGAATCTGCCTTAAAGCGATAACCATAGCCTCGTACTGTTTCGATAACATGCGAGTCAAGGCCAGCAGCTTCTAATTTATCGCGCAAACGCTTTACATGGGTATCTACCGTCTTTGTTTCGACTAGATATTCCCAGCCCCAGGCATCGCGCAGCAGTTGTTCACGCGACAGAACTTTCCCGGCGCGCTGCATAAGGCAACTAAGCAGTTCAAATTCGCGCGGAGTAAGGTCAATAGACCCATTTTCACAAGATGCATGATGGGCAGACTGGTCTAAGGTGATACCTGCAACGGTAATGGTATTTGAGCCATCGCTACCACCCTCGAAGGAGCTACGGCGTAGAAGTGCCTTGACGCGAGCAGTTAACTCGCGCACACCGAAGGGTTTAGTTAGGTAGTCATCGCCACCAATCTCTAGGCCGACAACCTTATCGATTTCGGTATCGCGTGCAGAGAGAAATAGTACGGGGACGTTGGACGTGGTTCGCAGCTTCTTGCATACTTCGTAGCCATTGATATCGGGCATCATGATGTCTAGGATGACCAGCGAAAAGTCACCATCTGCAAAAAGTTCTAGAGCTGTGGCACCGTCATGTGCGACCGTGACATCATAGCCCTCTTTTTTCAAGTTATATTGAACAAATTCCGTAATCGAGGCCTCATCATCAACGATAAGAATCTTGTATTGAGCATCAGACATAATTTAAATCCTTTCCCTGTTGTAGAAGATGATACCATTAATGATTGTATGCTTTAGTTTTGAAGCTATCTGTTAAACAATCTTTGTTTTACTCGAGAGGATATTTGAAAAGTGCGTGAAAAACTTATTCACATATTGGATTCCTATAAGGCTCTGGCAGAAAAGATGGGTGACCCAGATATTCTGGCAAATCAGGCAGAGTATACTCGTCTGGCAAAGGAACATCGCCAGCAGACTCCCTTGGCGGAGCTTGCCCAGGAATATGTCAAAGTGGTCGATGAGCGTGACGCTGCAAAGCAGATGCTCAATGAAGAAAGTGACCCTGATTTGAAAGAAATGGCTTCTGAGGAGCTGCGTGAGCTTAATGCGCGCGAAGAAACTTTGTCCGAAGAAATCAAATTCATGCTAATCCCTCAAGACCCTAACGATGAAAAGGATATTATCGTTGAAATACGCGGTGGAGCCGGTGGGGATGAGGCAAATATTTTTGCTGGAGACTTATACCGCATGTACACACGTTTTTGCGAGGCTCAGCGCTGGAAAGTCAGCGAGATTGATTCAAGTGCCTCAGATTCGGGCGGCTTTAAAGAGGTGTCCTTCCGCGTTAAGGGGGATCGCGTTTATTCTGTTATGAAGTTTGAATCTGGTGTTCATCGCGTTCAACGTGTTCCAAAGACTGAATCGCAGGGACGTATTCACACTTCAACTGCTACAGTTGCCGTGTTGCCAGAGGTTGAAGATGTAGAAGTCGAGATAAATCCCAATGACTTGCGCATTGATGTATACCGTTCCAGCGGACCAGGTGGACAGAGCGTTAATACGACAGATTCAGCAGTGCGCATTACCCATGAGCCAACGGGATTAGTGGTGCAATCTCAGAACCAAAAGTCACAACTTCAAAACAGGGAAGCCGCCATGCGCGTACTGCGCGCACGTCTCTATGAGCAAGAACTGGCACGTCAGCAGGCAGAATTGGGGGAAGAGCGCCGCGCCCAGATTGGATCAGGAGATCGCAGCGAAAAGATTCGCACTTATAACGGTCCGCAAGACCGTGTAACAGACCACCGCATAGGATGGAGCGGCTCTTACAACGCCATTCTAAATGGTGGGGAGTTGAAGGAAATTACTGATGCGCTAATAGCAGCAGATAGAGCCGAAAGACTAGCCAGAGCGCACTAGACATCCAATCTCCGCACCGATTTACAAAAATGAAATGGACACGTAACTTCAAGGACACAAATATAGTGAGCGAACATCGCTTGCGAATGTTCTGGCGAACGGAATGCAGTGAAGCCGAAGGCAACGCTGCGCTTTCATTTTCATAAATCAGCACAAACCTTGAATGTCTAGTGCACTCTAATGTTCCATATGTTCTGACGCTTGACTGGATGTAACAAAAGCTGCTTGCTTTAATGCGATTTCACGCCTGATTGGTGATATACTGAAGAGTCCTAGGGAAACGCAAATCGAAGACTTTGGGTTCCGTATGAAGAAGGGGGA
>WQVS01000024.1 GCA_009785705.1 Coriobacteriia bacterium | reverse complement strand
GATCGTTTTCAACTGCTTTGGGCGCGCAATATAGCAGCAGGTGAGCTAAAGGGAATCCGTAGTAACCGCTTTCGCCCGGCACTTGCTTTCTACATCAGCGCAAAAGATGATCCTTTCGCTACAAAGACCAAACGAACTGCGGCACTGCTCCCCTTGAAGTATGCGTCAAATACTGCTGGCTTTACTCTTGAAGATGATAAAAAGCATCGCCGCGCAATTGTGGGACCCAGCAAGCCTGGGGACATTGCTTTTGCGCCGCACAGCGCATCCTTGGGCGACCTTGTTCATTTGGCGCTTGAACGAATTTGGGATATCTAATGAGTTCATCGCAAACTTCTGAATCCTTACAGTCATCAGGCTTATCTGACATATCGCAGCTATCTAATTCACCTAGTGTGTCGCAGGCACTGCATTCACCCTTGGCTACTCCAAAAGCAACTATCGAAACTTTACAATCCTTTGGACTGTATACGAAAAAGAAGCTGGGACAACACTTTCTGATTGATGACAATGTTATTGGTCGCATTCTAGATGCAGCAAATCTGGACAAGTCTGACCAGGTACTAGAGATTGGTCCTGGCATTGGAGTACTTACCGTAGCACTGCTGAAGCAGGCGGGGCAGGTACTTGCCTTAGAGTACGACTCTCAACTGATTGAAGTGTTAGACCATGTTACGACTAACTTTGACTACAGTGTAAAGATTGTTTCTGCTGTTACGCAGGCAGACTCTGAAGCCGGAGCAGGGAGTGCTGTGTCAGCGACGACATCGATGGCAGCGATGGCTGCGATGGCAGACGCTAGTGACTTGCTGATTCTTAATGAGGACGCGCTGAACATTCCTCAAATTGATTTACCTTTGCAGCCAACAAAGCTTATTGCGAACTTGCCCTATCAGGTAGCAGCCACTAATGTGCTGGACTGCTTTGAATATTTGCCTAGTGTGCAGCAGGCTACAGTAATGGTGCAGCGTGAGGTAGCGGAACGTATGGCAGCAGAGCCTGGTTCAAAGATTTACGGTGCCTACTCTGCGAAGTTGCAATTATTGGCGCAACCAGTGGGTAGTTTTGCCGTATCGCGTAATAGCTTCTTGCCTCCACCACGTGTGGATTCCAGTGTAATAAGTCTTGTGCGTCATAATGCTACTGAAAGTCTGGTTGATGATATTGAACATTACCGCGCAGTAGCGAAGCTTATTGATATCTGCTTTGCTCAACGCCGGAAGACCATCAACAACAACTTGCGTGCAGGACATGTCGAAGCATCCACAGAGATGTTTCAGCAGGCTGGTATCGAGCCCAGTGTGCGAGCAGAAACTTTAAGCCCCGCTGATTTCGTGCGTTTGTATAGAGCGCTTCAGTAGGGAAGCACGCAGAGTCTCTTCGCTGCTTGTATCAATCTGCTCTAGTATTTTGTTTGCTGTGCCAATCTGCTTTAGTGCGTTCATTTATTTTGTTTAGTGCGCCGCCCTTTGTCTCAGAAAAGGCAAAATCCCTAGGACAATTGCGTATTTAGCGAAAATCAACAATCAATTCAATTCTTCCTGTCCACGACAGCTTTTTTCGCAATTTCAGCTCAATCTGGGTCATTTCGACACCCATTCATAGGATTAATGTGCAAAAAATAAAGAAAATGTGGATATTTTGCTTGCAAACGTTGATGAATAGTGTATTATGTGTGTAGAAGATTATGAAGAAATTAAGGATTAATTGTTGTAATCTTGTAGTAACCGCCACATTTAGGGAGGGATCGCCACTATGAAGACCGCCACGAAGCTGAAGAAGCATGCACTAATTCTTACTGTAATCATGTTCCTTGTACTTCTTCCGAGTAGTATAGCTTTTGGACAAACTCCGCCACGTTTTATTGCAAGCCATCTAACACATCCTGCTTTTAGCAGCTATCAGATAGAATCAGATGGTTCAGCCTCAATCTTTTTCAAGACCAATAATAAGGACGATGTAGATTGGGATGCTGCTAATCTGTCAGAACAGGAAGTGTCGACGGGAGACTATATTCACTCTGGATACTTTACGAAGGGCCTAGACAGCGACTCTTACATCGTTCATCTGAAGTCTATGCTGCCAACAGGTATTGAGGACGACTATAGCCGCAATGTAAAAAGTGACTACTTCTTGTCCGGGGACAAGTGGACAGACTCCCTCAATGACGGAACGCCTTATGTTATTTCTGACATTCCTTGGGGACTTGTTTCAGCAGGGACCATTCCTGCAGAGATTCCCTCAGGCTGGCTAAACAGCAAAGCGCTTGTTGATACTGTTGTTAGCGAAAATAACACTACCAGACTCTTCTTTGAAACAGACGACGAGGCTTTGGTTGACGGAAACAATAAGACCTTGGTTACGAAGTCTGTTCCGACAGGTAAGACCTACTTTGACGGATATGTGACTACGGGAAACTACACGACAGATGCCTTTAATGTGCCCTATGCAAATCAGGTACCTGGCGATGTTGGTGGTAACTTCACACGTCAACTTATGAGGGATTCAGTAACAGGCCTGCCCGTTACGATATCTGGTGAACAGTTCATGAGTGACTACAACAATAAGCTTCCCTATAGTAGTCGCGGGTATAACTGGGGCTTGGTATACGTTGCCAATAGGGAAAACCACCTGTCAGGAGACGTTGATCCCTTTAATGGTGGCAATGGTACAGCTAGCTATATCTCTGGATGGGCTGTTTCGGCTGGCTTTAGAGATGCGACCACCTCTGCGCTTAATGGGATTTCTACAGGTTCATCTAGGACCTTTAGTGGCTCTATTTCTAGCTACAATGCCTGGGTGAGTAACCCAGCGCACCGCGTTCCCACTACGGGGAATACAGGCATCATCTATATGACGATTACTAGAAACAGTTCTACTAACTTTACTTGGAATAAGTATGTTGTCGAGACTGTTCCTGTGTTCAATCTAGAGATTTATTCTTATTCAGAGAAGCATAGCGAAGAAATGAAGACTGTCTGGTCATGGCAAGAAGAGCTAGCACCTGTCCCTCAGTTCTCGCTAGAGAATTACTCTTACAGTCATGTGTACGATGAAGTCATGGAGACAGAATGGTCCTGGTCACTAGTTGTTGAGCCTAAGGTGAGAGGCAAGAAATGGCCCAAGTGTGATAAGAGTGAGACTCCAACTGAGACCGTTCCCGGTCCCGATGAGAGCACCACGCCAACTGAAACTACTCCTGGACCAGACGAAAGCACCACACCTACAGAAACTACTCCGGGTCCTGATGAAAGTACTACGCCGACAGAGACGACACCTGACCCAGACCCCGAACCTGAGCCAGAACCCGAACCTGAACCTGGTGACGGTACACCAGCGGAAACTGACCCTGAACCCGACCCAGAACCAGACCCTGATCCGGAACCCGAACCAGAGCCTGAGCCAAATCCAGAAGAGCCTGGCAATGAAATAGAAACTCCTTTTGAGACAGAGCCAGAGCAGGGAACAGGCGGAAACGCAGGAAATGGCCAAGATGGTGGAACGCAGCCCCAAGGTACTACTAACACTAGCAAGAAAACAGTAGTAGAGGTTAATGTAGGTACAGAAAGTGCCCCAAATGAAGTAGCGACACTGCAAGAGGCTAAACAGCCAAAAGCTGGTCCTAAAACAGGCGATGAAGCTAGCGCATTCCTTTATGCACTCATGATGGCTGCTAGTCTAAGCATTGTACTGAGTATCGTCTACTTTGAAAGAAAACACCTTTTCCCTAGCAAAAGGGATGCTTAGGAAAAACTGATATTCCATAAGTTTTAAGCAGAGTGTGTCCTTGCCTTACATGGCTGCTGGTGGGGACGCACTCTCTTAATTTGCAGTTATATTATCATAATGATAATATAACAATGATGATAACGAACTTTTAAGCAGAAGGAGTTCAGGATGATTCAAGAAAAAATAATCTTAGGTGAAGGAACAAGCTATCCTCTTGAGGGACTTTTAACTCTGCCTGACGACACGGATACAATCTCCACTTCTGCTCCCTTTCCTGCTGTGGTGCTGGTGCATGGTTCGGGGGCACATGATATGGATGAGAAGATTAAGGGTATTCGTCCTTTCAAAGACATTGCAGAAGGATTAGCAGCGCACGGAATTGCAGCAATTCGTTATAACAAGAGATCTTTTACACATGGTAAAAAAATGGTGAAGAAGCTAAAACCTAGTCTTAGCGTGAAGGAAGAAGTTGTTGAGGATGCGGTACTTGCTGCAGATTTGCTGAAAGATGACCCTCGCATTGATTCGGAGCACATCTACGTGGCAGGACATAGTTTGGGCGGAATGTTGGCTCCCCGTATTGATGCCTCGGGTGTTGTTGATGCTGCCGATATTAGTAGCGGTAGCTGGGATGGTCATGCGGGTAACTTTGCAGGCCTTATCATCATGGCAGGTTCGCCTCGTAGGCTAGAAGACATCATGAAGCAGCAGCAAGAAGACTATTTGAAGAATGCCAAAGGGCTTATTGCTTGGATAGCAAAGAAGCAGGTAGACAAGTATGCAAAGAAGTTGTCGGGCATTTCAGAGATGAGTGACGAAGAGGCAAAGGCGGTACCCTTTGCAGGTAATACCTCGCTGTATTATCTGAAGGAAATGGGAGACTGGCCAACGGTGGACTACCTCCGCCAGTCAATGAAGCCTATTCTTGCCATACAGGGTGCAAATGACCTTCAGGTCTTGGTCGAGCAGGACTTTAATAAGTACAAGAGGCTCCTGGCAGATAATCCCCGTGCGAGCTTTAAGCTGTATGAAGGTCTGAATCATGCCTTTATGCCCAGTGTTACTGATGATATCAGCAAGGCTATGCAAGAGTTTAAGCTTGAGCGCCCCGTTGAGGACTATGTGATTGATGACATAGCGGACTGGATTCTGGTCCATGTGAGCGGGACAGACCAGACAGATTGGGCAGGCGATGAGGCTAAGAGCGTGGCTAAAGATGAGACTGAGGTGAGCAGTTAATGCAAGATAAGCAGCTTGGGCAGTCCGCAGGAAAAGAGTCGAAAATGGCGACCGATAAGCTCTTGGGATATTTGACAAATCCTGTGACGAACATCCTTATCTTGGAAATACATGGACAGGGACAGGCAACAGCAAAGTCTTTGGCGCAGAAGCACCCAAACATTCCTCAGGCGACCTTGTACCGACACCTTAAAAAGATGGTTTCTGATGATGTCTTGAAGGTGGTGGAAGAGCGCCAGATTAGGAATGTCGTCGAGAAAGTATATGCCCTTGCCATTGACCTCGAAGCTGATATTGAAGACATGATTGCAAGCAATTCTGGCGAGACCTACTTTAAGCTGTTTCAGCAGTTTTCTATTGGGCTACTGAAAGAGTTCAAGGCCTATACTGACCAGGAGGAGATTAACCTTAGGGCTGACGGTTCAGGCTTTAGGGTGACTTCTTTCTATGCAAGTCTTGATGAGCTGAAGGAGCTTTCTGCAAAAATCAACGAGGCGATTCAGCCCTATAAAGATGCGGAGCCCAGCCCTGACCGCAAGGCACGTTCCGTTGCAGTTATCTTTACTCCACCTAATGCAGAAGATTAGCTAGAGCGGCCAACGAGTGGTTGTAATTGGTTGGGTAGCTATAGCTGATTAGCTGTAGTTGGCGCCTGAGGGTAGGCACTTTTTCTCGCTCGTGTCTATCCTTATGCGCTTGCTACTTTACTCCCACCAGGCATTCTGATTAATCCATTCGATTGCCTGTACGCGGTCCATAAAGTCAGTATTTTCTATCCCTGCTGGGTCTGGTTTTACGTATTGAAAACGGTTTAGGGCAGTAAAGCAAAGGTCATGTCTTGCAACATGGCGGTTGAAGTCTGCTTGGCTCATGGGGGTACGCTCAATCCAGTGACGCAGATTGTCGGCAGCAGCTTCTGCGCGGTTACGAACATCAATGATGCGCTCGATTTCTTCCAGTGCCTCTGCAGAGAAGTAGGGCATGGGATTTTCTACTTCCGTTCCTATGGACAGTACAAGAGGAGTAGATTCCAGCACTATTTCCTCATCTTCCCATCCGAAGACCTCAGGCATTTCCGAAATGTAGGAGAAGCTTGTAGACTCTACAAAGATGTAGCCTGTTTCCCTGAAGCCTTTGCCTTCGGTGCGTAGACCTACAGACATGTGTTGCTCTGGCTCAAAGAAAAGTAGTGATACGGGGAAGTTTTCTCGATGAAGAAGTGCGACCAAAAGCATGGCTGTTTCGTCACAATCTCCTGTGCCGTCAACCAGAGTTTGAATAGGAGTGCGCGGACAACCAACAGGTCTGTCCAGGTCAGTTGTTCCATGGTCGTAGCAGTAAGGAATGGATTGGACATACTTAACTATAAGCTCAATGTATTCATCATTGCTTAGGTCGTAAGTATCGCGAATCTCGCGAAGTTGGACTAGCACACTTTCAATGGCGTGATCCATCTGTGGCTCAAAGGTGAGGGCATCGTAGTAGACTTTCTCAAGGAGTCCCTCTGCATTACCCACTTCGAGCCAAAAATTTTCCCACAAACTCGTGCGGTCAGCCGTTTTTGCTCCGTAATAAATGCGAGGGTTAGCTTCAGCCTGAACGGAGTGTTCTTGCCCCATGAATTCGAAAGCAATAGTTGCTGGGGTGTTTTCTGGTGGGTTGATGGCAGGCATAAGCCAGGGCTTCTGGATGCCGAAGTAGTCATCAACTACTTGAGCTGCCACTTCTTGACGAGCAAGGAGCTGCTCATAACGTATTTCTACCTGAATCTCTTCAAAGCGCTGGTAAACGTGGAGTCCAATAAATGCGCTAGCAGCGAGGAGGACCGTAATGCCCAACACAGATAGAGATATTATCAGTATAAGTCGGCGACTGCTTTTCATGATTAACAAGTATACCTGTGGCTAGGTCTACGTGTGGCTGCATCCGCACATCTGCATCGACACTCTAGTCTTTTGTGGCAAGCAAAATATAGGAAAGAGGGAACAGTCCCTTATCGTAGACTTCAGTAAGCATGCCTATGTCGTAGTCAAACTCTTGCAGTGACTGTATATGCAGCTTGTTATTGGCGATTGCCGTGATGATATCGCCCATATTGTGTACGTAACTGGTTAGAGGCTGTGACAGTGACTTATTGCCACCCGTCATGTACTGTAGTCCGGCAAGTTCAATCCAGGGCTCACGATTAAAGTAGGGATAGACTGCTTTGTCCAGGACATCAGGATTAAAGGATGGTTCTCCCGGTGCTGCCAACATGTTGGTGATGGGGTGCCCCTCATGGATGAGTAGTACTCCACCAGGCTTAAGGCAGCGTGCGACTACCTGGAAGAGTGCATCCAGGTCATGAATCCACGGTAGAGCCCCGATAGTGAAAAGAATTAGGTCAAAGTGACTGTCGAAAGTGCTATGGTAGGTATCGTGATGACTATCCTGCTTGATATTAGGTATATCGAGGATGTTCCCTGCTACAAATTCACAGTTCTTGATGCCTGCTTCTTTGGCGATACTTCGCGCCTGCTCTAAGATGTTTTCTGCAATGTCAAAGCCCACCCCATGAGCAGCACCTGCCTGCATTAGGGAAAGCAGTTCACGTCCATTATTGCAGCAAAAATGGGCGATAGTTTTATCTTTGATGTCTATCTTTTTGAGTAGGACCTGTAGGTCATCCTCGAAAAAGGAAAGTGGCTTTTCGCTTAGTAGGCGCTGGGCAACATCGTCCCCATAGCCGCTCTTGCGCAAGTCAAAGGCCTCTTCCCAGGCCTGCTTATTGGTAGCAATGTAGTTGTCGTTTGTCATCTGCTGAGCAATCCTCCAATTTACTGTGCTTCTGGGGTCTTGGGATTTAGGCTCTCTGAGACTATCCGTTCATCCGCATTCTCGAGCTTTCTAGGCTGACTGCCCCGTGTTTTCAAGCTTGCTAGCCTTATTAGATTTTACTGTATCGCGCTGCTTATGCTGCGGTTTTCTTTGTATTTTTGGATTATGCTATGGGCTGGGGTTCGTTTTGCTGCGAGCATGTCGTCTAGGCGGTTAAGGTTTTTCTGCCAGTCTAATGGTAGGGCTGCACGTGCTGCAGCGAGGACTTTGGCGGCACTGTCATGAATATCTGGCGCGTCAAAGGCGTGGGTTGCCGAGTGTTTATGGAGTTCTGAATCGGGGACAGTGAGGCGGCCGGTAAGTGTGTCGTCTAAAGCTAGGCCAATGAGGAGGGCACCCAATGAACGGTAAAGTTCTAGGTCAGGTGGACAGTCGAAAGCCTTAAACTCAATTCGCCCGTCTTCTGCGGGAATACGTGCTGTGTCTGTCAGAGTGGGGAAGGAGGGTGTGATTTTTGTTGAGTCAGAGGTAAAGACTAGGGCTGCAGGACGGTCTCCTGTGCGGTAGTAAGTGCGCCGTGAATATCCTCCCCAAAGCTTCCCAACATGAAAGGGCGAGGTATAAGAAAAGGGTACTATGTAAGGACTGTAGTAGGTTAACTTTTGGGCGATATCGATGGTCTGATCAGTGTTCAGGTCAGAGTGCGAGAAGGAAATATCTGGCCCATAGGTAATCATGTGGATATGTGCCGTTTGTTCCTCAGGGCTTGAGCGGTCCTTCAGTTCCCATGCGTTGAGGGGCGGATGTGGCACGAACCCGCTTTGGAAGGGGTTGAGGGCAGTCCAGGTAGCTTGATAACCGTATGGCCGGGCAGCCTTCGCCCAGAGCGAGAAGTCGCGAATGAGCGTATCAACGGCCTGGTTAAGGGAAGTGCAGATGGGCGTGCGTATCTCAAAGCCTTTCGGGAGGGTCAACAGGTAGTCCCCCATCTCCGTAAAGCGCTCGAAGCCTTCGATGTACCAGCGTTTAAGCTTAATACCCAAGTCACCCGTGCGAAGTGTTTGCGCATCAGATTCAGTAATAGGCAAATGCTCAATAACTTGGGCGAAATCCTCAAAGGAAGTGTTAGAGAAGTCTAGGAACTGGTCGTGCTTATCAAGTACTGCGAATTCGTGCTCAATCCCAAAGTGAAAACTGCTGATATCAATAGGCAAAGTCAAGGCTGTCTCCTTATGGCCATTTGGCAGTCCGCAAGTGTGGTTAATATTATAGTGCACTGAGGGGTGGGTTGGGGTCTGCATGGCTACCTCGAGTCCGCAAGTGTGGTTAATATTATAGTGCACTGAGGGGCGCTAAAGTGACAGTATTCTGCGATGACAGCACTGCTAATCTTGCCAGATTAAAATATGGCTACAATAGATACTATGTCTTTATCGAAGTCTGCTCTTAAACAGTCCCGCCTACTTAAGTATGCCCCTCTGTTGCCTTCGGCTGCACGGCGCTTTGCTCGCTTAGATACTTGCAGGCGATATCTACTCACTGCGCTTGTGCTAGTCGTGATTCTGATTGGATGTGCCATGATTCCTCCTTTTGTAAGACATCAAAACAATGACTTGCGTGTGCGAGAGATTGCGGTAAGCAGTGACCGTATTGTGTCTGGGCAAGCTGTACGCATTGCCCATTTGTCTGACTTGCACAGTAAGCAATTTGGTCAAGGAAACAGTGAACTTTTGGCAAAAATCCAAAGTCTTGAGCCTGACCTGATTGTAAACACAGGTGACACCCTACATCAGTCTGGAGACTACTACGAAGAAATCGTCACCTTCTTTGGACAGCTTACTGATATTGCTCCCACAGTTTCTGTTATGGGGAACCATGAGCCGCGCACAGGCAAGCGCGCAGACTTCATCAGGGACCTACAGGCGGAGGGCATCCATTTTCTCGACAACGAATTCTTGCAGCTAGACATTGGTGGCACACCTGTGTCTTTGCTGGGAATCGATGAGCGCTATTTTGACCGATTGGATAGTCGTGCTCATGAGTTGCTCTTGCAGGAGCTATCCGAGATGTCCGGATTGCGTGTGGTACTTTCTCACTATCCCAATGAGTTTTCACTTATCGAAGAAGACCGCGCATGGAATCGCTTCGATTTTGAGCTCATGTTTGCAGGGCACGCACACGGTGGCCAGTGGATTGTACCAGGCATCGGTGGCCTATTTGCACCTGAGCAGTGGCTTTTCCCCGTGCAGTACCGAGGACTCTACGAAAATCGCCTTGTCCTAAGTCCAGGACTTGGCAACAGCCACTTCCCCCTGCGCCTAAACAACTTCCCCGAAATCATGCTTGTAGAAGTTGGTCCAGCTAGCACTGATTGATTTGGACAGAGCAATGACAAAAGAGTGAAATGATATATCAGCTAGTGACTTAACTCTTCTCGTCGGAAAGCTGTTTTAAGTTTTGAGCATTTAGTGAACTAACAACACGTTTGCCTGTACTGCTCTCAATTTGTTCCCGTGCAACCTTTGCTGCCTGCGCACCCTCTGCCGCAACATCTGCACTTTCATCAAAGCCGATAGGTTGACGTTCTATAGAAATGTCTGTAGCAGCAACTTCTGCAAGCATATTTAGTACCAGCTCTGTATTTGTCATATTGTCACGTAGGTTTTCTTTTTTCAAACCCTTGTGTTGCCTGTATTCACGAGTAGTCATCCCGCTCCATGTCTTACTCATCAAGTCAGTGAGGGTGGCGTACTCTTCACCCTGCTCTACACCAGACTGACCCCATTCATCCGTCAGAGCCTTTCGTACTTCAATTGATTTTATACGCTGATTAATCCAGTTTTCGCTATAGCCCAATCGTCGATAGTTTTGAATAGCGCGATCAATGGAAAGTTCAGGGTCAACAGTTTCATCTAGCCTTTCGCTACCAACTTTGGCAAGCCACAGCTTAAAAGGCTCTGCCTTAGGAGAGGGTACAGACTGAACTATGCGCAAAAGTTGTTCAGTATCTGCAACATCAGTCAAGCGCATCTTTCCATCAGCGGCCTCCATTTTCAACTGGTGACATTTTGTCACCGCTTCATTTCCCTCCTCCTTTAGTCGTTGCTTTAGCTTGTTCCAATACTTTCTAGCCTTCAGAGTGTCGTGCTGCTCAGTCAGCACTGCAATCACATCAACAATCGAAAACCACAACTTTTCTTCCTGTTCATCCCATTCGTGACGAACATTCTTACCTTCGAAGAGTTTAATATTTGTTCTAGATTTATCCATAATGCTTAATCCAATCTGTCGTGAAAATAAGAGATATACGAACAAACATACTCCTACAAAACAACCCTGTCAACACAATTGAATTTTAGGTTACAGTGAGGCAACACCAGCGCAGCTGAAGGGGATTGCACTTCCGTTGAATCATCCATTGCAACACTTCTTTCTGTGCTACAATTTAGCTAAGGTTGCCCCCCTGAATTGGTTGCTCAAATCAATCGGGGGGCTGTGCATTAAAGACTTCAGTCTTTAATGGTGGTAATGATACCCTCAAAGTTATCGAGCGAAAATCAACAAAGTCGGAAGAATGAAGATTTAGCAACAAGCAAAGAGGGCGCGCGATGCTAGGGTGTACAATCAGATTATTATGAATGAGATACATATACCCGATAGCCCCAATCGAAAGACACTTCTTATTGTAGGGATTGCTGCTGCAGTAGTTGTGTTATGTGGAATTGCTGCAGGCGTCTTTTATTTCGACCTATTCAATTCGGATACTACGACAAACGAGACATCACAGCAGTCAGGCACAATCGCTGCAGAGACTGATGACAGTGAGATAGGCTTTGAAGGCGCATCAGCACCACCAGTTGAACCAGGAGAACATCCACCCATAGATTCGCGACTTGCCCCTGACTTGGTAGATTTGGGCGTGCATGCTGTTGACTGGAACAGTAGTGACACGCAAGGCAATGTAACCTATAGCATGGATGGCAGTGACCCGACTGCTGTTACAGTAGAAATCATCAATAATAGCTCTTCAGACCTTGATTTATCTGGCCTTGAGACAAATGGTTGGGCAGTGGTTTCTGAACAACTAGAAGACACTATCTATACCTTTCTTGTAGATGGCGATAGTGATGCCAGCAGTCGCAGTCTTAGTGTTTCTGCAGGTGACTCTGCAACAGTTACGCTAATCCCTGAGGATGGCACACAGGCAGTAGGAATACTGGTGCCCGTGCTGCCAGCAGAAGATTTTGATTCAGATTATCACTTCATCTGGTTTGGCACGACCGATGATTTTTTGCAAAGCCTCTTCTGTTGTTAGGGTGCTTCAAGCAGGACAGGCTCCACCGCTGTATTTGTAGTTCTGTGGATGTTCCGTGGCTTTGAGCTATAATCTCAAGTATGAGGATATACAAAAATCCAAACTGTCGTAAGGTTCGCGGTAGTCATATTCTGCTCGTCAGTTGTGCTTACTGCAAGTGTCTTATCGCCCATTATCAGAAGGTTGGCAATAGTAATCTTGTGAAGATGTATAACGACCGCATTGTAGACGGCACTATCGACTTTTCTCAGTATCACGGTGCTCTTTTTTGTCCTGATTGCGGGGAGCGCATCGCTACCCGGTACATTACGAAATCAGACAAGAAGGAAGCCTACAGGTTGACTCCTTCGGCATTTAATAAGAGGAAAGTTTAGGTGACTTATATGAAGTCGAACCATAGCGAGATTTTGCATGCGGCGGCTCCTATTGAGACGGCTCGGCTGATGTTGAGGCGGCCACAGGACGATGATACCCAAGACATCCTTGAGTATGGCAGCGATGAAAGGGTGCTAGAGCATCTGATTTGGCCAGGTGTTGCTACGCTGGATGAGGCGAAGGCATCCCTTTATGACTATCTAATGCCCAACCCGGGAGTATTCATGATTGAAGTCAAGGATGAGCAGAAATGTATAGGCTCCTTTGACTTGCGGATGATGCCTGACCACCATAAAGCCAGCTTTGGTTTCTGCATTAACAGTAAGTATTGGGGCAGGGGATATATGACCGAGGCACTTGGGGCCATGTTGGAACTGTGCTTCGATAAGCTCGAGCTAAATCGTGTCGAAGCATCTTGCTTCAAGGGCAATGAGGCTTCAGGTCGCGTGCAAGAAAAATGTGGGATGCAGCTAGAAGGTTTCTCGCCACAGGCTCAACTGGTCAAAGGTGTGTTCAAGGACGAATACATCTACGGCATTACACGTCAACAGTGGCTGGCGCTGCAGGGCTAGTCTTGCTGTTGCTTGTGTCCCAGACAGCGATGCGCACCGCTACCTCTTTCGCTGTACGGGCATCCACAATTCGATGTTGCCCTCTTCGAAGTTCCCGCTATGCATTTCGAACTCGGGTCCGCTTACACTTTCATATTCTGAGGTCGGCAGCCATTCGCTGTAGAAGCGCTTATAAAGGTCATCAATCGCTGCCCCAATATTTTCCCAGGGCATCATGCCCGTAGGAAACACTGCCCAAGTCGTCTGGGGAATCTCCACCACGGCATAGCCATCAGTTTTACTGTCACCAGTCACAAAGCTGCACTGCATATAGCCGTAGGTCGTGTCGTTAACCTTGCGATAGTTCATCAGGCCATGCACTGGCCACATATCCTGCACAAACATCGTGCTGTGCTGGGTGGACTTCTCAGTACCTGCTGCCACCTTCAGCTGTTCGTGCTTGCCATTAACAAAGTTCGTCTCCCAGATGTGTGCCCAGGTCTTCCCGCCATGTTGGAAATAGTCTTCGCCGGTAGTGGACACGAGCTCCTCCAGACCAAAGACCTTGAATGGCTCAGTGGTCACGATACGGTAGTTCATCTCGCTGGCGCCCGTGATGCTCATCTGGAAAGTCATCCGCGGGAAGGCCTTCAGATTCATGTTGGACCTCTTCGCTTCACTAGGAGTCACCCCATGTACCGCCTGAAAAGCCCGCGCAAATGAAGTGGGGGAGTCATACCCATACCTCACAGAAACATCGCTTACTTTGACGTCACCCTCCTGCAAGTCAAGGGCTGCTAGTGTTAACCTGCGACGACGCACATATTCTGTGATAGTGATGCCAGTGACCATCGAAAACATTCGCTGAAAGTTGTAGGTTGAACAGTGGGTAATCTGCGCGAGTTTTGGCAGGTTTAGCTCATCGGTAATGTGTTGCTCAACATAGTCAATGGCGTGATTCATTCTGTTTAGCAGATCCATGTGTTGGGTCTTTCTCTTCGCTGTGGTCGTTGACGGCTTGGGTTATACGGTTGGGTATCGGGTTGCTGGTCGCGGTGTCAGAGGTGTGGTGCCAAGGGGTGCGTATGCATGTACTTTGGCATTCTCTAATGCTGCCACACTCAAAGCCAAAAGGAGTGGGCAATGTGCCCACTCCTCCGTAGAGTCTATAGTAAACCTACAGTAAGTAGTTGTCTTAATTCTGGCAGATATTCCACTTCACGCCAAATTTATCGATGAGAACGCCAAAGCACTTGCTCCAGGGAACTTCGCAGATATCCATGAGAATCTGACCCTCCTCTTTCAGGATATCGAAAGCTGCCCTCATTGCAGCCGCATCAACTTCATCGAACTTGATTGCTAGCATGATATTACCATTGAAGTGAGCAG